>DGBM01000119.1 GCA_002384765.1 Demequinaceae bacterium UBA4004 | reverse complement strand
GGCCTAGGCCGCACTCGCCAGCCACTGCTTCGACCCCGCCCCACTTGGGGGCCGTTTCGCGTCGATTCCCGACGCGGGACTCAGTGGAGCTCGCCGTGACGCGCGCGGGGCGTTCATGCGGTGGCGGGCGCCCACCCCCGAAGGTGTGCGCGCAGTGCGGCCTCTGCAAGAGCTGCAGGATCGACAGAGTCCGGCGGCGTCGGCGTCTCAAGTTCGAGCAACACGAGCCCGTGGGTATGTGCCCACAGGGAGGTGGCGATCGCAGAGGCTGGCACGTCCGTGCGCAGGGCACCCACCGATTGCGCCTCCGCGACGCGTTGGCGAAGGAGCCTGAACGCGTCAGCGGCCACGACGGAGATGTGCGCTGGCACTGTGCGCGGATCGACCGCGCCCCCGAACATCACCCGATAGCCATGCGGATCGGCCAACGCGCTCTCCCGGTAGGCGAGTCCGAGAGAGAGCACATCGGACTGCGGATCCTCATGCCTTGGCGCACTCCGCAGCGTGGCGGCGAACTGGATCACCGCGCGCTCGTATACCGCAGCGACCAAGCCGTCCTTTCCTCCATACAGCGCGTAGACGGCTGCGGTAGTCGTGCCGGTGTCGCGAGCGAGTCCACGCAGGCTGAGGCCCTCGAGCCCGCGCTTGTGGACCCGACGGGACGCCGCTGCGAGGAGGCGCTCGCGTGTCTTGTCGTCGTAGAGCACTGGACGGGCCATACGGAAGACTGTAGCCTAACGTTGTTACATAACACCGTTCCGAATCCCTCCTCGTCCCTGGAGTCCACGATGATTTCCCTGTCAGACCCCACCCTCATCCTCGTCGGGAGCCTCTTCCTGGCGTTCGTCACCATCGAATCAGGCGGCTGGTACCTCACGCGGGTTGCCACCGGCGGGCATGAATTGACCGAGTTCCAGAAGTCGTTCCACCGCGCGGGGCACGGCCACGCCGGGATGTTCGTGACGCTCGGCATCGTCGCCGCGGTAGTGAGCGAAGCCACCGACCTCACCGGCGCGTGGCTCTGGCTGGCGCGATCCGGGATCGCCATAGCTGGCATCGTCATGCCCGCCGGATTCTTCTTCAGTTCGCTCCACCGCGGCGCCACCATGCCAAACCGCTGGATGATGCTCGTCTGGCTAGGAGCCGCGCTGTTCGCGGCGTCGGCCATCACCCTGGGCGTGGGATTGCTGCGAGCTACCTAGACGGCGTTCCTTCAGACTGCGGCGAGCGCCTGTTCGAGGTCCTCGCGCAGGTCCTCGACATCCTCGAGGCCGATGCTGAGTCGCACGGTCGCGTCGCGTCGAAAACCCGAACCGCCCCGCTGCTCGGGCTACCGATAAGCCGCCACCAGGCAGCGAAGGCTTCCCTTGCCGTCCGCGTATTGCGCGCCGCGCATGCGGTCACGGGCTTTGCCGAACGTGGACGTGCCTCCGAGTCGCGTCATCCCCAGATCGCGTCCAGGATCCGCATCCTCACCGCCTGGATCGCCGGGATCAGCGCCGAGACTGCTGACACGACCAGCAGGATCAGCGCAGCGTTGAGCATGGACTGCCCGCTGACCTCCAGCGTGACCGGACCGTTGGGAAAGACGAACGGGTGGCGGTCCACCATGGGGACGACGGCGAAGCGGAACAGCACAAAGCCCACCACGCTGCCCACGGCCCCGGTGAGGACGGACTTGAACACGTAGCTGGTGACGATGGCGGTGGAGCGGATGCCGATGGCACGCTCGATGCCGATCTGGCGTCGCCGGTTGCTGAGGTCCACGTAGGTGATGATGAACACGGTGATCGCGGCCACGAGCAGCGAGATCACCCGCATTATGGAGTCGATCAGTTCGAATGTGTCGAGCTGATCCTGGATGGCCAGCGAAAGCTGTTCGGGGGTCTGGAACTCGACGTCGGAGCCTAGCGGGTCGATCGCGGCGATGAGGCCGTCGGTGGTCATGCCGTCCGCGCCGAGCACGACGATGGTGGAGGCTGTGCCCGCGGCGGGGAGTTCGGNNGCGGAGGTGCCGTCGGCGGCCTCGTCGGTCTGGCCTGCAAGGGTTGTGGCGCCATCGGCCAAGCCTGTGGCGGAGCCCGCCAGGGTCGCCGCGGAGGCTGCCAGCGACGTGGTCGAGTTCGCGAGCGTGGAGGAGCCGTTGGCGAGGTCGGACGAGGAGTCGGCGAGCGATCCGGCCGCCGCGGCGAGGTCCGCCGAGGAGAAGGACAGGTCGGAGGCGCCGTTGACGAGAGCCGATGCCCCGCTAGAGAGGTCGTCGGCTCGTGCGGCCAGCGCCGCCGACTGGCCGGCGAGCACGGACATGCCCTCTACGGCCGCGTCGACAGCATCCTGGGAGACCGATGCCGTTGCGGCGGCGGCGGCCGCCTCGGCGGCGAGATCGACCACCTGCTGGCAATACTCGGGCGCGTCCGCCGCGGGACAGGCGGCGGCGACCGCCTGTGCGTTCGTGGCCACCGCGGCAGCCTGGTCGGAGGCCGCCGTCGCCGCGGCTCCGGCCGAGGACTCGAAGGCGGCGGCGGCATCGGCCATCGCGTCGGCGATCGCGTGGGTGCTCACGGCGAGCGAAGCCGCGCCGTCCGCAAGCGCCTGCGCGCTGTCGCCGAGCGCGTCGACGGCGTCGTCAACCCCGGCCGCCCCGCTGGCCAGCCCAGAGGCACCTCCGGCGACGCCTGAGGCGCCGTCCGCGACACCGTCGGCACCGCTGGACACCCCCGACGCACCCGAAGCGAGGCCGTCGGCACCGCTGGACACCCCCGACGCACCCGAAGCGATAGAGTCGCTCGCATCGGCCAGCGCGTCGAGGCCCTCGGACAGGCTGGCCGCCTGTGCGGAGGCTTCGTCGAGGGACTCGCCCATGGCGTCGATCCCGTCGAACATCTCCGCGATCTGGTCGGCGGGGTCCGTCTCGGGGATGGCCGCGTCGGCGGCGGCGAGGGTGATGAAGGCGCTCTGGTCGGTGAGCGAGAAGTTGTTGGCGTAGATGCCGCGCACGGTGAACACCGCGGTGGTGCCGCCCAGCAGGCTGACCTCCACCTCGTCGCCCACGTGGACCGTCTTGAGGGACGTCCCGTAGGTGCGCAGGTCGGGCTGATCGGCGCCGGCGATGCCGACCCCTAGCACGATGCCGTCCTCGTCGGAGGGCTCCAGCCAGTCGCCCTCGATCAGGTGCTCGGGCGTGGTGAAGACGTCCGCATAGCTGACGGGGTCCACCGCGGCGACGGTCCACGCGTTGAAGTCCTCGCCGTAGGCGATCTGGTTGCCGACGACGCGCCGGGCGGTGGCCGCCTCCACGCCGTCGACCGCGCGCACCTGCTCGAGGTAGGCGTCGGCGTCGTCGATGGGCGCGCGGTCGCGGCCGGTGATCACGAGGTCGCCCGTCAGCGTGTCCGTGATCTGCGCCTCGATCGAGGTGGAAGCGCCGGCGATGAGCGAGGGCAGGAACATGATGGACACGAACACGGCCGCGACCATGGCGATCGCCATCGTGGTGACGCCCGCGTTGCCGCGTGTAATGGATCGGGAGGCCAGGAAGCCCGCCACCCGCAGGTCGCGCCGGATCATGGGGTCGCCTCCTCGACGAGGTGCCCATCGGCCAGGTGGATCAGCCGGCTCGCGTAGACGGCGTAGTCCGGATCGTGAGAAACGAACAGCACCGTGATGCCGGTCTCGCGGTTGAGCCGGGTGAGGGTGTCCATGACCGCCTTGCCCGACGCGGAGTCGAGGTTGGCGGTGGGCTCGTCCGCGAAGACGATGGAGGGGGAGTTGACGAGGGCCCGCGCGATGGCGACGCGTTGCTGCTGTCCGCCGGAGAGTTCCTTGGGGCGGTGGTGGAGGCGGTCGCCGAGGCCCACGGCGTCGAGCAG
>DGBM01000197.1 GCA_002384765.1 Demequinaceae bacterium UBA4004 | reverse complement strand
GTTCACGCTCACGACGACGTGGCGGGGAGAGTTCTCCATCAATGGCGGTGCCACCTGGCGGGACGCGCCTGGCACCGCCACCACCACCTCAACCAGCACCACGGTGCACGTCTATAACCCGCACGCCCACCGGGTGGACTGCGACCTGGACGGCAATTGCGTCAGCGGCACCCCGGGCGCTGGCAACCAGAAGACCCTCTTCGACCCCGACGGCGACGGCATCGACAACTACCTGATCCCCGACAGCAAGATCGACGCCTACCTGGCCGCCCGCGAGGCCGGCGCCACCTGGACGGACACCGCACGCAAGAGCATCGGATAGCGGCCGCACAAACCGGGCGCGGTCCGGCACCCCGTCCGGGAACTCATGACCAAGAACTCTTGTACGTTAGTGCTCAAAGCGGCGTCAGGTACCCGACAGACCACCGACGCGCTCGTACCGGCCGCAGGGCCGAAAGGAAGAGTGACGCGATGAATCCGGTGGTAGTGACTGCCTACTTTGAGCCCGCAGCTGGGAAGAGGGACGCCCTTGTGGACGTGCTCGGTGAGTTCATCCCCCGCGTGCACGAGGAACACGGCTGCGAGCTCTACGCCATTCACGACGCCCCCGACGGAAGCATCGTCATGATCGAGAAGTGGACTGCGGCGGCGGACCTCGAGGCGCACGCCGCCGGGGCGGTCGTCGCCGATCTCAATGCCGCTCTCGAGGGCCTGCTTGCGGAACCAATCCGTGTTGTCAGCCTCGAGCCGTTGCCCTTTGGAGACGCCCGCGGCTCCCTCTAGAGCCTCGCGCGCAATCTGTGGGATCAACACGGGCCATCCCGACCCGCCGCGCGACCACCGGCGTATCCTGAAAACGGCCGCACCTCGGGCCAGATCAAGGAGCCGCCATGAACGCGAACCACCCGATCCTGCCGCCCAAGTCCTTGGGCATCGCCTACGTCTTGTGGTTCTTCCTGGGCCTGTTCGGGGTGCATCACTTCTACCTGGGCAAGATCGGCCGTGGCATCGTGTACCTGCTCACGGCGGGCGTGTTCGGGATCCTGTGGATCGTCGACCTGTTCACCCTGCCCAGCCAGGTGCGCATGGTGAACACCCAGCGCTCCGTGGGCATCGGCTAGCACAAGGCATCGCCGGAAACCGAGGCCCAGGCGTTACGGCTTCTGCGCCTCGACCGCCGCCGCCTCGACCTCGGTGAGCCCGCACTCCCAGCCGTCGTACTGACCGCCAAACTCGTCCGCCACGGCGGCGCACAGGTCCACGCTCTCGCGTAGGAAGTCGGGGATGAGCCCGCGGTCCCTGCGCTCGGCGGTGACTCGCCAAGGATTGGGGGCCTCGGGGTGCTCGATCAGAAACTCCTCGGGAAGCGGGCTCACGGTGACCGCGAACCCCTTCGCGCGCAGTGCATCGGCCGCCGCCGTGGCCGTCACCTGCGCGGGAAAGTAGGAATAGAAGACCGTGTGCCGGATCGCGTGGAGGTCCGCACCCATCTGGGTCAGCTGGCCCAGAATCTGCAGGTCGCGATACCTGACGCCGTCCACGTGGGAGCGTTCGTTGAGTTCGGATTCGGACAGTGGGCGGCTGCGCCGGAAGCGGTCAAGGAATCCCATGCGGTCAATTTACCGGGCCCGCAGTGCCGCCCAGACCGCGCGCGTAGAGCGCGCCTCACCTACTCTGAGGAGGTGTCCCCCACCACCGTCCGGAGCGCTACCCGGAGTCCCCAGCAGCGCCTGATCCTGGCCATCGCCATCACCGCCAGCTTTGTCGCGTTCCTCGACATGAGCGTCGTCACCGTGGCCCTGCCCGCGATCGTCGATGACCTCGGCGGCGGCCTCACCACCCAGCAGTGGACCGTGGACGCCTACCTCTTGACCCTGGGCTCGCTGATTCTGGTGGCCGGCTCGGTGTCCGATGCGTTCGGCCGCCAACGGGTGCTGCGCATCGGCCTCATCCTGTTCGGCATTGCCTCCGTCGCCATCGCCGCCGCGCCCACCTCCGAGGTGCTGATCGCGGCCCGCCTGCTGCAGGGCGTCGCGGGCGCGATGCTGGTGCCATCGTCGCTGGCGCTCATCACCTCCACCTTTGATGGCGCCGAACGCGGCCGAGCCATCGGCACTTGGACCGCCGCGACGGCGGGCGCCATGGTCGCCGGCCCCCTGCTCGGCGGTCTGGCCGTAGACCTCGCGTCCTGGCGACTGGCATTCGTCATCAACGTCCTGCCCATTGCGGTGGCGCTGCTGCTGCTGGAGCGCGTCGAGGTGCGCGACGTCCGATGGGACGATGCCCACGTGGACCTGGTGTCCGCCGCCCTGTGCGCGGTGGGGCTGGGCGGCGCGGTGTTCGCGCTGATCGAGCAGCCCAACCTCGGGTGGTCCGACCCTGCGGTGTGGGGCGCAGGGCTGGGGGGTACGGCGGTGTTCGCGTGGTTTGTGTGGCGGCAGTCGCGCATTGCCCAGCCGATGCTGCCGCTCGCCCTGTTCGCGGCCCGCAACTTCGCCTGGGGCAACCTCTCCACCCTGCTGGTCTACGGAGCGCTGGGCCTCAACGGCTTTGTGGTGTCGGTATATCTGCAGGAGCGCGCGGGGCTGACGGCAACGGCCGCCGGCCTGTCGACGATGCCGATCACGCTCGCGCTCATTGTGCTCAGTTCGCGTGCGGGCGCCGTGGCCGGTCGCGTCGGCCCCCGGCTGTTCATGACCTGGGGTCCCATCACCATGGCGGGCGGCTCCCTGCTGCTGCTGACCGTCGGCGAACCCTTCTCCTATTGGACGCAAGTGCTCCCAGGGGTGCTGCTGTTTGGGGTGGGGCTCGCGGCGACCGTGTCACCCCTCACCGCCGCCGTGCTGGGCGCAGTCGACTCCTCCCGTGCCGGCATCGGCTCCGCGGTGAACAACGCGATCGCGCGCGTCGCAAGTCTGGTGGCGGTGGCCGCGCTGGGCGCGGTGGTGGGCGGCCAACTCGACCTGGCGGGCTTCCACCGCGCGGCCGTGTTTGTGGGGGTGCTGCTCGCCTTGGCAGGGGTGGTGTCGTGGCTGGGCATCAGAAATCCGGCGGCGCCCGACCCCGCCTAGGAGTTTCGGGGCTCCGCCGCGCCCCGAAAGAACACTCTCAAAGTTGACAAGATTTCGACAAAGGGTAGCGAGTTTCGTGCCCGTGGGTGTGTACTTGAAGGTGGAACGGCCCGGTCAACCCCCCCTCGACCGGGTCGTTCCTTTATTGCCGTGAGGCCAGCCCCACCGTAATGTCCGAAAACCGCTAGCGCGCGCGCCGTTTGCCGTGCAGTCTTGACCCATGACCGGGACCGCACTCGACGCCGACGCCTGCTACCGGGCATCGTCCGGGCGAGACCGACGCTTCGATGGGCAGTTTGTGATGGCCGTGCGGACCACCGGCATCTACTGCCGTCCCAGCTGCCCGGCGCGTACCCCCAAGCGACCCCACGTCGAATTCTTCACCACGTCCGCGGCGGCCCACCTCGCCGGCTATCGCGCCTGCAAGCGGTGCCTTCCCGAGGCGGTGCCGGGGAGCCCCGAGTGGAACTCTCGCGAGGACACGTCCGCGCGCGCCATGCGCCTCATCGCGGACGGCGTGGTGGACCGCGACGGCGTGTCCGCGCTCGCGGCGCGGCTCGGGTACTCCACGCGTCAGCTCACGCGGCTGCTCACGGAGGAGCTCGGCGCCGGGCCGCTCGCCCTGGCCAGGGCCCAGCGCGCCCACAACGCCAGACACCTGCTGGTGTCCACGCCGATGCCCGCGGGCGACGTCGCGTTTGCGGCCGGCTTCGCATCAATCCGGCAGTTCAACGATACGATCGCCGAGGTGTTTGGGATGACCCCCACGGCTCTGCGTGCCCGCGCGCGCCGGGTCGAGGCGGACGCCGGAGCCGCCGCGGCCCCCGGCACCGTGACCGTCCGGCTGGCCGCCCGCGAGCCCTTCGACGGCGCGGGGGTGATCGAATGGCTGGGCCGGCGCGCGCTGGCCGGCGTGGAGTTCGCGGCGGGCGGTGCGTATACGAGGGACGGGGCGTACACGCGATCGATGCGCCTGGCCAGCGGAGCGGCCACCATGACGATTGCGCCCGAGCCCGGAGCCGTGCGGGTCACGGCCCGGGTGGAGCACCTGGCCGACTTACCCTCGCTGCTGACCCGCGCCCGCAGGCTCGTCGATCTGGACGCCGACCCCGAGGCGATCGACGCGGCGCTCGCGACCCACCCGCTGCTCGCGCCTGCGGTGGCCGGGCGACCCGGCATCCGCATCCCCGGCGCGCTCGACCCGGTGGAGATGGTGGCGCGGGCCATCCTCGGCCAGCAGGTGTCGGTGGCCGCCGGCCGCACCGCCGTGCAGCGCATCGTGACCGCGCTCGCCGTGCCGTTACCCCAGGCGCTCGCCCACTCCGGCGTGACCCATCTGTTCCCCCAAGCCGACGTCATGGCAGACCAGGTCTACGACCTGATCGGCGGCCCCAAGGCGCGACGCGAGGCGCTCGTGCGCGCATGCGCCGCGATCGCGAGCGGCCAGGTGCGCCTCGACGTGGGCGCCACCCGCGAGGACTTCACCTCCGAGCTGGAGGCGCTGCGGGGTGTCGGCCCGTGGACCTCGCACTACGTGGCCCTGCGCGTGCTGGGCACCACCGACATCCTGCTGACTGGCGACTCGGCCGTGCGGGCGGGCGCCAAGGCGCTCGGCCTGCCTCACGACTCACGCGGCCTCGCCGAAGCCGCGACAACGCTCGCCCCCTGGCGCAGCTACCTGATGATGCACCTGTGGAGCGCGGCGGCTTCTCATGCATCGGCGCCGTCCACCACTACCCCCGGAGATCACTGATGTACACGTGCCAGCTGCTCGACACCCCTGACGGCCCGTTCACCCTCATAGAGGATGCGGACGGCGCCGTCGTCGCCTCCGCCTGGTCCGACGATCTGGCCACCGTCGCGATGCGGGCGGGCCTCGCGCCGGAAGGCCTCGGCCCGGGGGTGTGTCGCGCATCGTCCGCTGTGCGTGCGTTCTACGCGGGAGACGTCGCCGCCCCGGCGAGCGTGCCGGTCGCGCAGCGCGGCACCGCGTTCCAGGCGGCGGTGTGGAGCGCTCTGCGCGAGATCCCTGCCGGGCAGGTGCGCCGCTACGGCGAACTCGCGGCCGCACTCGGGAGCCCCGGCGCGAGCCGTGCGGTGGGCGCGGCGTGCGGTCGCAACGCGGTCGCGCTGTTCGTGCCCTGCCACCGGGTGGTGGGGGCGTCCGGGGCGCTGACGGGCTTCGCGTGGGGAGTGGACGTCAAGCGCTCGTTGCTGGCGCGCGAGGGTGCCAAAATGTCGTAGGTCTCGACTACAGGGGCTCCGTCACATCGGCCACGCGCGCGCCCAACACCTCCACCAGCGCCGCCGGATCCACCGACGCAGCCACCCCGTGTGCGCCGCCGCCAATCGAGACCGGGCCTTCGCGCGACGCGATCAGCGCGTCGGCGATCACGGGCCAGGGGGTTCCGGCGGGCGAGGGCAGCGACCCGAACGGCGTGATGGTGCCGCGCTCGTACCCGGTGACGTCGCGTGCCACGTCCTTGTCCGGCATCGACAGCCGGCTGACGCCCAGCAACTCGCGCAGCTTGGGCCAGCTGATCTGGCGGTCGCCGGGCACCAGCACCAGCAGGTAGTCGCCCTCGGCGCGCCTGACCACCAGGGTCTTGAGGATCTGCCGGGGCTCAAGCCCGCGCGCGGTCGCGGCCTCCTCGAGCGAGCGGACGGGTCCGTGCTCGGTCACGGTGTGGACGATCCCGGAGGCGGCGAGCGCGCGGGTGGCGGGGGTATCGGTCATGTCGGGTCAACGCGCGGCCGACGCCAGGGCTTCCGCACGCCTCACGTGGGGACGCGGGCCGCCGGGGAGCTTGCACCCCCGGCGTACACTGGGAATCCACCACTTCTTAGTGGGGACCTCTCGTTGACACCGGCCTCCTGGCCGGAACGATCCCGGCGCCTCCTCTGAGTCAGACTCGAGGCTTTGCAGTATGCGCCCGTTCACCACCCCTGTCCCCGATCTGCCCACGCCCGCGCGCCCGGCGGCGCGGCCCACGGCGGTCATCTACTGCGAGGGCAATTTCGCGAGCGTCGACGGCAAGACGGCCAACGGGCTGGTCCGGTCGAGCGAACGTTACCGCATCCTTGCCGTGATCGATTCGACGCACGCGGGGGCCGACGCTGGGGTTGCGTTGGGTGGCGACCACGCGGGCATCCCCGTGGTGGCATCTTTGGCCGCCGCCATCGCCGTGGCCGGGCGCAGTTCAGCCCACGTCACGGCGCCTGTCCCGCGTCCGGACGCCATGATCTTTGGGCTCGCGCCGCTCAGCGGGCTGATGTCCCCGACCGACCGCGAGGCCGTGCTCGAGGCGGTCACCGCCGGCCTCGACATCGTCTCGGGCCTCCACGAGTTCCTCAACGACGACCTCGAGATCGCGACGGCGGCCGCCATCTCCGACGTGATCCTTCACGATGTTCGACGCCCGCACGCCACCAAGGACCTGCGGATGTTCGACGGCGCGATCGACACCGTGGACTGCGTGCGCATCGCGGTGCTGGGCACGGACGGCGCGATCGGCAAGCGCACCACCTCGACCCTGCTCACCAAGGCGCTTAACGATGCCGGCATCCACACCGTCATGGTGGGCACGGGCCAGACCGGCCTGATGCAGGGCGCCAAGTATGGTGTGGCGCTCGACGCGATCCCCGCCCAGTTTGGCGTGGGCGAACTTGAGGGCGCCGTGGTGGCCGCCTGGGAGGGCGAGCACCCGGCCGTGATCGTCATCGAGGGCCAGGGCGCGCTCAGCCACCCCGCGTATCTCAGCTCCACGGTGGTGCTGCGCGCCTCGCGCCCGCAGGCGGTCATCATGCAGCACGCCCCCGCGCGCACCATGCTGTCCGACTATCCCGACGTGCCGATGCCGCTGGCGGCAACGGAGGTCGCCCTTATCGAGGCCTTTGGCAAGACCCGAGTGATTGGCTTGACTATTAACCACGAGGGCATGACTCCCGCCGAGGTCGATGCCGCCGCGATCCTCTACGAAGCCGAACTGGGCATCCCCGCAACCGACGCCTTGTGGCGCGACCCGCGCGAACTCGTGGGAATGGTGACCGACGCCTTCCCGTCGCTGCTCGCCCCGTTCGCGCAAGAAGCGGAGATCAAGTGATTTCGCCCCGCATCGAGATCGACCTCACGGCGATCGAACACAANNGTCAAGCGGCTGGCCGATTCCCGCATCGAAAACCTCGAGGCGCTGCGCGACTCCGGCATTCGCGTTCCCATGACGTTGTCGCGCGCCCCCGCCCCCGAGTGGGCCGACCGCGCCGTGGCGTGTGCGCAATCGAGCATGGTGAGCGACCTGGAGATCGTGACCGCGCTGTCGGTTGCCGCCGGCAAGCGCGCCTTCACCCACGGCATCGTCCTCATGGTCGAGCTGGGCGACCTGCGCGAGGGCCTCATGGTGGCCGACGTGCTGGACGCCGCCCGCATCATCTCCCGCACCCGGCACGTCACCTTGGCGGGCATCGGCACCAACCTCGCGTGCCGCAGCGGAGTGATACCGGGCGACGACCAGATGCAGCAGCTGTCCGCGCTCGCCACCACCATCGCGTCCAAATTCGGCGTGCCCACGCCGATCGTCAGCGGCGGAAACTCCTCCAACCTGCAATGGGCGCTCGGCAAGGGCCGCGTCGGCGGGATCAACGATCTGCGGCTCGGCGAGTCGATTCTGCTGGGCCTGGACCCGCTCACCCGCAAGCCCCTCCCGCGACTGCGCCAAGACGCGTTTATGGTGGTCGCCCCGGTGATCGAGTCCATCGTCAAGCCGACGGCGCCGTGGGGTCTACGGGGTCAGGCGGCCTTTGGCAGGCCGGAAGCGGCGCCGGGCCGCGGCACGATCGTCCAGACGATCGTCGCGCTCGGCCGGCAGGATGTGGACCCGGACGGCCTCACGCCGCCCGTGGGCGCGTCGATCTTGGCGTCGAGCAGCGACCATCTGGTGCTCGAAACGCCAGGGCGGATCGCGGCAGGCACGGAACTGCGGTTCCTGCCCAACTACTCCGCGCTGCTGCGCGCCATGACGTCACCCTTTGTGCCGGAGCGACTGCTCACGATGGCCGTGCCCGCCTAGCGGCTGGCCTGCGCGGCGGCGATCCCGACTGGGCTGANNTCCGACCCCGGTGAGCATTGCCGCGAACGCGACCGCGGCAGGTGCCGGGTCGTGTCCCGCCGTCACAAAGATCTCTCGATACGTCGGGGGGTTGCTGGGCAGGGTCACGATGCCGGGCACGGGTGGACTTGCGTCGATCGCCATGCGTGGCAACAGCGCGACGCCCAGGTAGTTGGCCACCAGGTGCTGCGCCGTGACGTAGTCCTCGGTGACGAACGCGATCTCGGGCGTGAACCCCGCCTCCTTGGCCTGCGCGTTGAGGTGGTTCTGGCACCGGTTGCAGCCGGAGATCCAGCGATCGCCCGACAGGGCCGCCATGTCCGCGTGGGGGCCGCGGGCCTCGGCGTGGGCCTCGGGCAGCACGGTGAAGTATTCGTCGTGTTTGAGCCAGGTGAGCGGCAGGCCCGACGGCGGGGGCGTGGCGGTGTCCGCGAAGCCGATCACCAGGTCGGCGTCACCGGAACGCAGCAACGCGAGCGCGTCGTCGGTCTCGGCCTCGACCAGCCCGATCTCCACCCCGGGGTAGGTGCGGGCGAACAGCGCGAGCGGCGCCGGCAGCTCCATCGACGCAAACGAGGTAAAGGCGGCGATCTGGAGGCGACCCACGCTGAGCTCCGCGTGCTGGTGCAGCGCCCGCTCGGCATTGTCGAGGCTGACGGCGATCGCGTCCGCGTGCTCCAGCAGGGCTTGGCCCGCGGGGGTGAGTTGGGTGACGCGGCCCGCGCGCACGGTGAGGGGCACGTTCGCGGAGCGTTCGAGCGCGCGCAGGTGGTGGGCGACGGTGGGCTCGGCTACGCCGAGGGCGCGGGCGGCGGCGGCCTTGGACCCGTGCCGGGCCACGGCCCGCAGGATGAGGAGGCGTTCGACGTCGATCACCAGACCATCATCGCATTGAGGTCTAGATAACAACAACAATGGATTGTGTGAGTCCGCCCACCGGACGATGCTTGTCGTCATGATGAACCTTGCCGTCGCGAACGCGTTCGACCGCGTGCCCGGATACCTGGACACCGCGAGCGTCGCACTGCCGGCGCGCGCGACTTCCTTGGCCCTGCACGCCGCGGTGGACGACTGGGCCGCCGGCCGGGTGGACCCCAGCGCGCTCGACGCGCCGGTGGACCGGATGCGTGCCGCGTACGCCAGCATCGTCGGCGGCCGGCCCACGGACGTCACGCTCGCAGGGTCGGTGTCCCAAGTCGTGGGGATGGTGGCCGCGTCGCTGCCTGCGGGCTCGCGCGTGCTCGCGGCCGAGGGCGACTTCGCATCGGTGCTGTTCCCGTTCATGGCGGACGGCCGACTCGACGTCACGCTGGTGCCGTTCGAGGGCCTGCTGGACGCGGTGCGCCCCGGTGTGGACCTGGTGGCGGTCAGCGCGGTGCAATCGTCGGACGGACGCGTGATGAACCTCGATGCGCTCGCCAAGGCCGCTCGCCGTGCCGGCGCCAAGACCCTGATCGACGCGAGCCATGCGGCGGGGTGGCTGCCGATGCACTCGCGCGACTTCGACGTGGTGGTCTCCGCCGCGTACAAGTGGCTGATGGCCCCGCGCGGCATCGCGCTGACCGCCGTGAACCCGCGCGCCACGTGGCTGCGCCCGGTCAATGCCAGCTGGTACGGCACCGACGAGCCCTGGAACAACCTCTACGGACCCCCGATGCACCTCAGCGCCACCGCCCGACGCTTCGACACCTCGCCGCCGTGGCAGCTGGTCGAGGCCGGCGCGGTCGCGCTCGAGCTGCTGGCCGGGCTACGCCGAACCGACGTGCGCGACTACAGCGTGGGCCTGGCCAACCAGTTCCGCGAGGCGCTGGGCATGCCGCCCAGCGACACCACCATCGTCTCCGTGAACGGTGACCCACGGCACCTGGCCGACGCTCGCGTCCGATGCTCAGGACGCGGAGGTCGCTCACGGCTGTCCTTCTACGTGTACAACGACCTCAGCGACGTGGAGCGCGCCGCGCGGGCTCTGCGGGTGAGCGCGGCCGCGTAAAGAGATGGCGCGGGGCTCAGCCGCTCGCGGGGGCCCGCCCTGGGGGGGGCAGCGAGGCCGCGCAGGGGGTGGCCGACCAGTTAGTTGCCACCCGCGAGCGCGGCCCGGCGCGCCGCGAGCCCGTCGATGATCAGCGTGACCGTGAACTCGAACTCGGCCTGGGTGTCGCACGTGCTGAGCGAGCCGTCGGATTCGTGCGGGCCCATCTGCGCCAGCTGGAGCAGGTGCGGCATGCCCTCGGCCATGGCCAGCATGGCCTGCTCGTCCACCTCATCGTCGGTGCTCGGGTCAGGGTCGAACAGTTCGTGAGTGAAGCCCAGCACCATGGAACCCAGCGAGTGGATCGCCCGATGCGCAAGGTCGTAGTCGAAGCCCGCGCCGATGAGGGTGCCGACCAGTTCCTCAAAGAGGATGAACGCCGTCACGGGGGACTCGGTCTGCTGGGAGATCAGCCCCGGCGCCCAGGGGTGGGCAAGCATGATGCGACGGGCGGCGAGGCAACGCGCACGCACGGTGGCGCGCCAATCATCGCGGCGGATGGCGGCGCCGGTCATGGCGACCTGGCCCACGATCGCCTCGGCCCTTCCTGCCAGGAGCGCGTTCTTGTCCGCCACGTGGTGGTACAGGCTCATCGCCTCGAACCCCAGCTCGTCCGCGACCCGGCGCATCGTCACCGCCCTCACCACCTCGCCCAACGCTCGCCCCGCCGCCCCCACGCCAGCCCCCCGCATCGGCCCCCGTCGCCTGGTGTCCGCACTGTGGCTGTTCGCCATCCTCGACGGCACGGGCCCCGTTCAGCTGAACCAGGGCGCGCTGCCGGGCGCGAGCATGCTGATGACCATCCCCATCGCGGCGACGCTCATCACGCACATCGCTTCCCACGGACTCGCGCGCTTGTACGCCGTCGCCGCAGGTGCCGTGATGACGCTGGTGCAGATCGCGACCCTGTTCGTCGGCACGTCCACCATGTACTACACGTACTTCTCGATCATCGAGATCGCGACCACGGCGACCATCGTGTGGATCGCGCTCAAGAAGTGGAAGGTCGACGCCTAGGCCGGGTCGCCCACAGCGGGCACGATGCCCTCGTAGGCCTCGGCAAACTCGACCGACTCGGCCGCCCGGCAGGCGTCGTAGATGCTCTCCTGGACGGCCTTCGCAGCGGCGTGCCCCAGCACGTCCACCTGCAGGTGGATGTCGGTGAGCCCCTCCTTGAAGTACTGGCCGTTGGCGTTGAGGGGGTCGCGCAGTTCGCCGGTGCTGAACACAAAGAGCGAGTCCCCGTCGGCCGAGGTGTGGACGGGGTTGATGGCCCGCACCTGGCCGTGCGTGGCAAGGTGCGCGAGCTTCTCGTAGTGCTCCTTGGAGCCCAGGCCCACGTTGATGCCCACCACCGTGATGGTGGTGTTCGTCAGGCTGCGCGTGACGATGTCGCTGATCTGGTCGTAGGAGGAGAAGCCGCCCGCTTCGCTGCGGTTGCCCGCCAGGATCTGACCGTCGGGCAGCACGATGTTGCCCACCGCGTTCACCACGGACATCGCGGTCACGATGATGCCGCCCCCCAGGTCCACCCGGGCCGAGCCGACGCCCGCCTTCATGGCGCCCACCTTGGCGCCGCCGTCCAGCCACAGGAACTTGCCTACCGATGCCCCCGTGCCCGCGCCGACGTTGCCGCCGGCCACGGCATCGGCGCTCGCGTTGCGGTAGGCCTCCCGCCCGTAGTCGGCCTCGAAGGGGGCGATGCTCATGCCGAGGTCGTAGATCGCTGCACCGGTGATCGAGGGGTTGACCACGGAGCCGTCCGGGCCCGAACGGAAGCCGACGCCGTCCTCGCGCAGGCACTCCATGATGGACGCGGCGGCCATCAGGCCAGTGCTGCTTCCGCCGGCGATGAAGATGCCGTGCAGC
This sequence comes from Demequinaceae bacterium UBA4004, assembly GCA_002384765.1. Next base: position 2,800 of record DGBM01000197.1, on the reverse strand, counting down.
CGGTAGTCGGTCTTGCCGCCCCGCAAACCCTCGGTGTTGTAGCCGCCCGCGCCGCCGCCGTACGCCTTGAACGCCACCGTGGCGGGCTTGTCGAACAGGACGACGGTGCAGCCGGTGAGCCTGTCCAGGTGGGTGGCGTGGCCGACGCGCACACCGGTGAGGGCGGTGAGGGTGGTGTTGGTCATGGTGCGATCACACTACGGGCACATGCCTTCGCGCGTCTCGACTGGGCTGCGTGGGTTGGCCAATGCGGACGTTCCTAGTGTGGCAGTTACGGGAATACCTGTCACCAGATCTCAGGAGAGCGCATCGTGAAGGGCAATGAACTGGTGTGGCGAAACCTCGAGCGCGACACCCTCGCGAGAACAACGCGCGACGCGATAGGTCCACTCCTGGACACGTCACGCGGACCTTACGCCCTTGGCGGGCCAGGCGCCGTACAGGCGCTCCTCCAAGGACGCGCGGTCGCTGACTTCCGCGAGCACATTGTCTATCTGCCTGCCTCTGCGGACCTCAACGGATTGCCCGAGGGCGACGAGGTTCGGGTGCTATCAATGGACAGGCGCGCCATCAAGACGTGGACCGGCTACTCGAGTCTCGCGCAGACGTACGCCGACCTCTTTGCCACCCCCGGCTGGGCGGCGTCGGAGTTCAGAATGGCGCTGCGCGACACCTTTGTTCGAGATCGCGAGTGGGACCAGGTGGGAGACCCACGATGACGATTCTGGGACCAGACGACGAAGGACGCTCTTGAATGGATCGAGGAGTCGCAGATCCAGACCAGGTCCGATGGCGACGATGTTGGGTGGCCGTCTCTCTAGTTGCTGTCATCTTCGCCGGCGCCATTGTGCCGTACTATGGGCGCTTGAGGGGAGTACTTCTCAAGTTCCGCTCCGGTCAATACGAGTGTCCAACGACACTCTCGGACGGGCGCCCGCCGCACATGACGTGCGGAAGGTGAAGGAGACCTCAGAGCACCAGTGTTCTGAGGAGACCCCGTTTTGATCCCCATTGACGTTCTGGCCGCACCGGCATCGGCCGCGCCGTTGTCGACCATCGCCACACCCGGACTGTGGGCCATCACCCTCGCGGTGGTCCTGGTCGTCTTCGCATTGGACTTTGTCATCACCCGCAATCCGCATCGGGTGTCGATGCGCGAGGCCGTCAAGTGGTCCGTGATCTACATCGCCTTGCCGCTGCTGTTCGGCGTGTGGGTGGTGGCGGCACACGGCGGCCAGCTGGGGCTCGAGTACTACACGGGCTACCTGGTGGAGAAGTCGTTGTCCGTAGACAACCTGTTTGTGTTCATGCTGCTGCTCGCGGCGTTCGCGGTGCCGCGGGAACTGCAGCAGCGGGTGCTGCTGATCGGCGTGGCGGGGGCGCTTGTGCTGCGCGGCATCTTCATTGCGCTGGGTGCCCAGATGCTGCAGCGCTTCGACTGGACGTTCTTGCTGTTCGGCGCGATCCTCGTCGCCACCTCCATCAAGGTGTTGCGCGACGCGGTGCGCGGCGTCGAGGAAGAGGTTGACCCGGACCAGATGCGCGCCGTGCGGCTGCTGCGCAAGTTCTGGCCGGTGACCACCTCGTATCGAGGAACTCGGATGACGGTGCGTGAAAACGGTAGACGCGCCACGACGCCCCTGTTGCTGGTGGTCGTGGCGGTGATGACCACGGACGTCGTGTTCGCCGTGGACTCGGTGCCCGCCGTCTATGGCATCACGGGCGATCCCTACCTCGTGTTCGTCACCAACGCCTTCGCGCTCATGGGGCTCCGCGCCCTCTACTTTGTCCTTGAGGGCGCGCTGTCGCGGCTGGTCCATCTTGGCTACGGCCTCGCGGCAATCCTCGCCTTCATTGGAGCCAAACTGGTACTCCACTGGGCACACGGCATCTGGCCCGCCACCCCGGAGGTTCCCACCCTCGTCTCGCTCGCGGTGATCGTGGTGGTCCTTGGCGTCGTCACTGCCACCAGCCTGTGGGTGACGCGGCGCGGCTCCGACGAGCAGCAGGGCGTACACATCGGCGGGTGAGGCGCGGCATGCGAACGCCGAACCTCGCCTAGGCTTGCGTGAGACTCAACCCAAGGAGCAGAGATGACCGACGCCGCCCTTCCCCAGATCACCCGTGCCGCCAACGGCGCCCCGTCCGTTGACTTCGCTGGCGTGACAAAGCCCGACGGACTCGTGGTCGACGTGCTGGAGGCAGGCGGCGGACCCGCCGTGGTCGAGGGCCAGCAGATCACCGTGCACTACACGGGATGGCTGTGGGACGGCGCTCAGTTCGACTCCTCGTGGGATCGCGGCGAGCCCATCTCGTTCGGCATCGCGCGCGGCTCGCTCATTCAGGGCTGGGTAGACGGCATCGTCGGCCAGCCGGTGGGCTCCAAACTGCTGCTGTCGGTGCCGCCCGAGTTCGGCTACGGCCAGCGCTCGATGGGCCCCATCCCCGGCGGCTCGACGCTCGTGTTCGCTGTGGACGTGCTGGACGCAAAGTAGGGAACGCTCGGTGAGAAGGCGGCCGATGTGTGAGTCGTTGCCGGACGTCTTCTGGCCATAGGCGCGGGTGAACTCGCCGTCCGACATGGTGAACACCCCTGCCAGGATGGCGATGCCGCGCGCGACTCCGGCTCGGCACTGCCTACGCCAACATCGTGGCCGNNGGGGCCTCAGCGGAATTCGATGCTTCGGATCGAGTTGCCGAGGTTGACGCCGGTGAACGCGGTGCGCCCCGACGCGGGGTCGGTGGAGGCCCCGATCGCGACCAGGAGCGGAACGTAGTGGTCGCTCGTGCGGTGGGCGCC
>DGBM01000324.1 GCA_002384765.1 Demequinaceae bacterium UBA4004 | reverse complement strand
GCCGCCTAGCCACTTGTTTGTCCCGGTCGCCTAGACCCTTGTTTCTGCGGGGCAGCCAGACACGCTATCGCGACGAAAGCGTGTCTGGCTGCCCCGCAGATTGGCGTCCTAGACCTCGGGCGCCTAAGCCTCGGGCGTTCTACGAGTCGGCAGGCTTGGTGAACATCGGCCGGCCGTGCCGATCGGCGAACACCATCTCCTCGACCGGCCGCCGGGTCAGCTTCGTCGGGAACGGATTCTGCGGATACCCGACCATCACGTGCGCGACGGTGGCGAGGTTGTCCGGGACCTCCAGCAACTTCTTCACCTCCTCCTCGGCGGCGACCAACAGTGTCGTCACCGCCGTCGCCACGCCCTGAGCCCGCAGCGCAAGCGTGAAGTTCTGCATCGTCGGGTAGATGCTGGCGCCGCCCACGACACTCACCCGGTCGAAGTCCCTGTCGACGACCTGCACTCGTTCGAGGTCCGCGCAGAGCACCGCGATCACCGGGATATCGGCCATCGCGTGTGCCATCCGGGTCGCGTCTCGGACGAACTTCGGCGCCTTCGGATCGTCGCAGTCAACGCCGACCCGCTCGAGGATGTACGCGCGCCACGGACCGATGTAGAGCTCGCGCAGCGCGGTCTTGAGCTCACGGTCGCGGACTATCACCCAGCTCAACGGCTGCCGGTTACCGCCCTGCGGGCCGAACCGAGCGGCCTCGAACGCGGTGTACAGGACGTCGTCCGGCACCGGTTCGGTGCGGAAGTCTCGGCAGGTGCCGTTGGTGCGCATCGCCTCAAACAGATCCATCTCAGCTCCTCATTGACATACCCAGGCAGCATTGACATACCCAGGCAGCAAACCGCTCGGCGTTCTACCCGCCACGTATCGTGACGCTAGATCGATCAGCACACAGGACCTTACGCCCGCCAACCGCGCAGGTTTGATTTCCAGGAGCACAAGATGACCGCATGGAACTGGCAGGTCGAACGGCGTCGCCTCGGCGTTCCCGACGACGGACGCTACAACCTGGCGGGGATGCCGCTGCCGAACGAGCGGGCGTTCGTGTGGTGCCGTACGAACGGCGACGTACTGACCCTGAGCGCCGAACAGGTCCACAGCCAGGTCCAGCAACTCGCCGCCCGACTGACCGAGCTGGGAGTGCAGGCCGGAGATCGGGTTGCCGGAATGATGGGCAAGCGCCCCGAATCATTCACCGCCGCTATGGCGACCTGGTATCTCGGCGCGGTCTACGTGCCGTTGTTCACCGGCTTCAGCGGTGAGGGTCTGCGGGTCCGGATCGAGGACAGCGCCCCCAAAGTGCTGGTCTCGGACGTCGCTAACGCCGAGGCGATCACCGACGCGGCCGAGTGGATCGACGGCCTGATCGGCCTGGTGGTCGACGAGGACGGCGTCCTGTTCGGCGACATCAACAAGCCGGCGGACGGCTACTCCCCGGCCAACACGCACCTCGAGGATATCTCGACGATCCTCTATACATCGGGGACGACCGGTAAGCCCAAGGGGTGCATGATGGCCCACGACATGGCCGTCGGCATGCTCCCTTACCTCGATCACCATCTACAGATGGCTGACGACGAGGCGATCTTCTCCGCGGCGGACGCCGGATGGGCGTTCGGCCTGATCACCACCGGCATCGCGCCGCTGGCGACCGGTCACACCCGAGTGATCTACGAGGGCCCGTTCGACGCCGCGCGGTGGTGGGACGTGCTCACTCGCGCCGGCGCGAGCCACTTCGCCTCAGCTCCCACCGCATACCGCCAGCTCGCCGCCACCGGGACGGACGCCGTACCGGACATCTTTGCCAAGGCCTCGAGTGCCGGCGAACCGTTGGACGCGGCGACCGCACAGTGGTTCATCAACAACACCGGCGTCACAATCTATGACTCCTACGGGCTGTCAGAGCTCGGAATGCTGATCGGGAATCTGCGCAGCCGCCCCGATCTGACACCGGTCCCCGGATCGATGGGCTTCGCATTTCCCGGGTGGGAGATCGAGCTGCGCGATGAGAGCAACGCGGTGATCGACGGGCCGGGTAGCGGGCGTCTCGCGGTCAAGGAGCATCCCTACTATCTGGCCAAAGGCTATTGGGGCCGGATGCCCGAGTGGGCGGAGCGGTTCACCGACGGCTGGTTCATCACCGAAGATCTCGTACGTCGCGACGAGCACGGGCGGCTCTGGTACGAATCCCGCGCGGACGACGTTATCGTCGCTGCGGGCATGAACGTCGGGCCGTCGGAGGTCGAGAGCGCACTGCTGGAGCATCCACTGGTCACCGACGCCGGATGCGTCGGTATCCCGGACCCGGTCAAGGGCGCCATCGTGACCGCGCACGTCGTGCTGAACGGACCCGAGCCCGAGGACCTGCAGCAGCAGCTGCGGTACTGGGTGGGCGACCGAGTGGGGCGCCACGCCGCGCCCCGCAAGGTCGTCGTCTGGGACGAGCTGCCGCGCACCGCGAGCGGAAAGCTACGCAGGGTCGAGCTCCGCAACTCACTCATCTAACACGAACGTAAAAACGCAACGGAAACGTAATGTATAGATCGTTCAGTTGTTCGGCGCTTCTCCCCTAGCCTTTATGGGTCCAGTTTCCCAGTTTCTATAGAAAGAGACTCCATGAAGCGCATGCCGCTCAAGGCTCTGACGGCCACCACCCTGGCAACAGCATTGCTGGTCACCGGGTGCAGCACCAAGGCTGCCGACTCCTCTTCATCAGGTGGATCCACCGGAGACATCAAGACAGACATCGGCGTCACCGATAAGGACATCACGCTTCTTGAGCTGTCCGACCTGTCGGGTGTCTTCAAGGTCATCAGCATCGCGTTCTCCAATGGTGTGAAGGCCTGGGCGGAGGAGGTCAACGCTGCCGGCGGGATCTGCGACCGCGATATCAAGATCGCCACCCAGGACACGGTCTACAAGGTTGAGAACGCCGTTCCGCTGTACGAACAGCACAAGAACGAAGCCGTCGGCATGATCAACCTCGGCGGATCGCACATCCTGGCCGCGCTTAAGCAGAAGATCGACGCCGAAGACATGCTGACCGTGCCGGCGTCCTGGGCATCGGTCAACCTCGAGTCGCCCTCTGTGCTGATGGTCGGACAGACCTATGACGTGGAAATGATCAATGGCCTGTCCTACCTACAGGAGCAGGGCAAGATCGCCGACGGCGACAAGATCGGCCATATCTACGTCGACTCGGAGTATGGCCAGGGCGGCCTGATGGGCAGCAAGGCGTACGCCAAGGATCACGACATGACGATCGTCGAGGCCCCGATCTCGGCCTCGGACACGGACCTCACAGCAACGGTCACCAAGCTTAAGGACGAAGGCGTCACCGCCCTCGCGATCACCACTCCCCCGGCCGCGCTCGGCTCGGCCGCGGTGCAGAACGTCCAGCAGGGGCTGAACGTGCCGATCATGGGGAACAACCCGGCGTTCGCCCCGAACCTGCTCAGCGACTCAGGTGTGGAGGCGGCCCTGGCCAACTTCTACATGTCCTCGTCCGTCGTGCCGTTCGAATCGGGCAACGCGAAGGCCGACGAGATCCTGACCGAGGTCCAGAAGTTCTCGCAGGACGAGCCGAACATCGGCATCATCCAGGGCTACACCTGGGGCCTGGCGTGGTCCGCGGTCCTCGAGCAGGCCTGCGAGGACGGCGACCTGACCCGCGAGGGCATCATCAACGCAAAGTCCAAGGTGAAGAGCGTGGATTCCGAGGCTCTCACCGGCGCACTCGACTTCACCGTCCCCGGCGCGCCGACCAGCCGCGAGGCCTACATCGTCAAGGCTGACAAGTCCAAGGCCGGTGGGCTTGACGTCGCGCAGGAGCTGTTCTCCTCCGATGAAGCCAAGGCGTACAAGGCACCGGCTCAGAAATAAGACTCCCGCACGCCGATTCACCACGACGGCCGCGACCTTCGCTCACTGCGACGGTCGTGGCCGTTCGCCTTGCGCACACTCTGATTTCTTGCCGCTGGTATCGGTAACGGTTGGCCTACCAACGTGGAAAAGACGGTGTACGCGCGCGCATTGATGGACCCATTCTTGACATTGTCGTAAACCCCTCATGAACGAATCGGGAACTCGAATGGCCAAGAAGACAACCATTGCGCTGACGGCGTCCACGCTCGCCGCCACACTTCTGCTGACTGCCTGCAGTACCAAGGCCGAAGAAAGTTCAGGAGGCGGCGGCAGCAGTGACAGCGGCAGCCTGCAGACCGACCTCGGTGTTACTGACGACGAGATCACGCTGCTGCAGCTCGCGGACCTCTCGGGCGTGTTCAAGACGATCAGCCTTGCTTTCGGCGCGGGAATCCAGGTCTGGGAGGACGAGATCAACGCCGCCGGCGGCATCTGCGATCGCGACATCAACGTGCTCACCCAGGACACGGTGTACAAGGTGGATAACGCCGTTCCGCTGTACGAGCAGTACAAGAACGATGCCATCGGGATGATCGGCCTTGGCGGCTCGCACATCCTGGCCGCACTCAAGCAGAAGATCACCAGCGAAAACATGCTGACCGTGCCGGGATCATGGGCATCGGTCAACCTCGAATCGCCGGCCGTGCTGATGGTCGGGCAGACCTACGACGTCGAGATGATCAACGGCCTGTCGTACTTGCAGGGCGAGGGCCTAATCAATGACGGCGACACCATCGGACACATCTACACCGACTCCGAGTACGGCCAAGGCGGCCTGATGGGCAGCAAGGCATACGCCAAGGACCACAACATGACGATCGTCGAGGCACCGCTGTCCGCGTCGGATACCGACCTGACCGCGACGATCACCAAGCTGAAGAGCGACGGCGTCACCGCGATCGCCATCACCACGCCCCCGGCCGCGCTCGGCTCGGCCGCGGTACAGAACGTGCAGCAGGCACTGAACGTCCCGATCATCGGCAACAACCCGTCGTTCGCGCCGAACCTGCTGGCCGACCCCGGCGTCGAAGCCGCGCTCTCCCATTACTACATGTCTTCGTCCGTGGTGCCGTTCGACTCGGGGAACGCGAAGGCCGACGAGATCCTGGAGAAGACCAAGGAGTTCTCCCAGGACGAGGCGAACATCGGCATCATCAACGGCTACACCTGGGGCTTGGCGTGGGGCGCCGTCCTGGAGAAGGCCTGCGACAACGGCGATATGACCCGAGAGGGTGTCATCAAGGCCAAGGGCGAGGTCGACAGCGTCGACTCCGAGGACCTGACCGGCGCACTCGACTTCACCGTTCCGGGTGCCCCCACCAGCCGTGAGGCCTACATCGTGCATGCGGACAAGTCGAAGCCCGGCGCGCTGGCGATGTCCAAGGAGCTGTTCGCGTCTCCTGAGGCCGAGGACTACAAGGCTCCCGCCCAGAAGTAGTACCCGAGCACACCAAGTAGAGCGGCCGCAGATCTTCGCGATCTGCGGCCGCTCCGCTTTTTCCGACATCTGCAGTTGTTCAGGGATGCGCTGATGCTCTTCGGTGCTCGGCTAGGTCCGGGTCCGGGTCGCGAAATGATGAGCGTTAGGCGGCTGGTTTGAGTGGGTTGTTGGGGACATCGCCTCGGAGGTAGCCGTCGAGGATGAGGTCGAGTTCGTAGTGGAATTCTTCGCGTTCTTCGGCGGTGATGTGGAGCGCGAGGAGGTCGGCGAGGTCGTTGATGGAATCAAGCGGCGACTCACCGTCATCTCCACTGTCGCTGTCGCGGCCACGGTCAGCGCCGCCGTCATAGTCGTCGGGGCGGCTGGGTGGTGGGCCGTGGCGGGCGCGGTCGCGCTCGTGCTTGTCGGCCAGGGCATGGACCACGGCCGCATCGATACTGGACATGCCGGTGCCGGTGATGCGCGTGTTGCGTTGCGGGGCTTGTTCGGGGTCGATCCAGGCCGGCGGGATCCACGTCGGCAGGCCTTGATGCAGGACGACGCGCCAGCCGCGTTTGTCGAACTCGCGGTGGTGATACCCACACACCAGGGTCAGGTTG
>DGBM01000160.1 GCA_002384765.1 Demequinaceae bacterium UBA4004 | reverse complement strand
CTGGATGGCCGGCTCGCCCGTTCGTGCACAAGCCCGGCACCATTCAGCGGAGCCCACGTGGCCTCACGTCACCGATTCCAGGACCGACCGATCACGGCATGGTCGGGTGGGGCGATCGCCCGCGGAGCGGCAGATGAGGACGCTCTCGCATCGAGATTCAAGGGCTGGCAGGATCTTTGTGGTGAGCCAGTTGGAGTTCTGGCCCGACTACGGTCCGGGGCCGTTGTTGACCGAGGACGGCAAGCCCGCGGACCTACAGTCGCTTGGCCTCTCCGGTGAACTGGTCGAGGAGCTTGAGTCCTGGAACGGCGAGTACGCCGAGGAGAAGATCCCAGTCGACGGTAACGGCGATAGTGCTTGGCTGGGCGAAGGCAGAAGCCTCCTTCTCCGGACGCGAGACGCACTCGCATGTGACGTCGAGGTCGTCGTCACGGAACCCTGGTGGGGAGAAGACCCGACCTGAGGACGACAGATGCGGATGCTTGCAACCGTCCTCCACGCGACACGACTGCATGTCGATGCGCGACACGTGTGGGCAGCGGGCCGGCGTAGGCGCTTGCGCGTCGGGCTTGGATCCTGACCCACAGCGACAACCCGAGCGTGCTCTCGTCGTACGGCAGCCGTTCGCCAATCGTCCGGCCAGCGCACCGAGCTGGCGCGGCGAGATGCTCACGCAGCCCCTCCGGGTCGTGCATCCCTCTAATGTTCGTCACCGACGCGTAGGGAGGCGCGGGCGGCGAGCAGTACCTGCGTCCAGAGAAGCACCACGGTGGCCACCGAGAACGGGACCCCCAGTTGGTCCGAGTGCGTCACCCGCAGGGCAAGGCCGAAGAATAGGACGATGACCAGCAGGACGCCGGTGCCGACTGCCGGACCGCGCAGCACCGCCTGGTTCCTGGCGTACCAGCTCGTGGCCAGGACAGCGCACGCCGCGGCGATCGCGAGGCCGATTCGAATGACCTGGGCAGACCCGCTCGCAAGTCGGTCCGCCGCCAGCAGCTCCCAGACCGGCCAGCTCAGGCAGCGAGTGTAGGAGCCAGCACCCGCGGCGAACAGGCTGACCAGGTGCATGGCGACCATCACCGTGACGCTCACCCACGCCAAGCTGCTCACGCGAGAGCGCGAGGGGCGCGTCGGCGTGCGCTCCAGCGCGACCGTCGCAACGACCATCGCCGCCATCGCGGCGAGCGCGGAACCGAGATCGAGCGCCCCGCCCCACGCGGGAACGGGCAGGCCGAGCACGGTCAGCCGGCCGAAGTACCCGGCGACGAGTGCCCCCGCCACGGTCACCCACGGCAGGACCTTGACCAGCGGGACCGCACCCTTGAGCCGAAGCGCCAGGACCGCGGCGGCCAGCGCCGCCGGGCCGACGAGGATCGCGGACGTACGGTGCGTCATCTCGATCCAGGGGTTCTTGTAGAAGAACGAGCTCACCGGCCCCGACGGGAGCAGAGCCGAGGCCGTACACCCAGGCCAATTACCGCACTCGAACCCGGATTCGCTCGCGCACACCAGTGAACCGAGAGCAACCGCCAGAAACGTCAACAAGGTCGCCAGCTGGAAGACGCGACGTGTCAAGGTCGGGACAGTCGAGGCCAGCGGCATGGCGGTGGTCGAACTCACAAGAAGTCACCGTAGAACCCCCGCCCGCCGGCCTCGCCACCGGGTCGGACACGCGGTGAACCGCGGGGATGATCGGTTCTCCTGACATCGATGTGGGTGGGCTCAGGTCTGGTATGGCAGTTTGAGGGTGGTGGGGCCGCAGGTGAGCATGATCAGGGCAAGGGCGGCCTCGGGCGAGTGGAAGCCGTAGGCGCGTCGGGTCATCGTGCGGATCTTGTTGTTCAGGCCTTCGTGGCGTCCGTTGGACAGTTTCCGGTCGATCGCGGCGGCGATGCCGTCGGTGTGTTTGCGGATCGTCGCGGCGGTCTTGACGAAGTCCGGGATCCGGGAGCGTTGCGCCCTGGAGCACCACCGGGCCAGCAGGTCCATCACCTGGGTCGGGGTCAGGTCGCCGACGAAGATCGCGCGCAGCGCCTCCTTCAGTTGATAGGCCCGCCAAAGCGCGCCACCGTTGCGGCGTAAGCCTTTCAGGGTCTGCGCCTGGGCGTCGGTCAGGTCGGTCGGGTTCTTCAACAACGCCCACCGGGAGCCCTTGAACGTGCGGGCGAGGGACTGGTCCGGCAGGCGCCGGGCGGACTGCCACACCTGCCGACGCACGCTGTCGAGGGCCTTGGTGGCTAACTGCACGACGTGGAACGGGTCGAAGCAGATCACCGCGTCCGGTGCCCGCTCACGCACTGCCTTGGCGTAGGCGGGACCCAGGTCCATCGAGACCGCCTCGAGCCGCTCGGCGTCCCTGCCCAGCTCGTCGAAGAAGGTCCCCAGCGTGGCCGCGTCCCGGCCCGGCGCTCCCCACACCACGGTCGAGGTGGCGTGGTCGGTGACCAAGGTGAGGTACCGGTGGTGCTTGCGCCACGAGATCTCATCGACGCCCACCTCGACGAGGCCGGCCAGCCGGTCCGGGTCGAGCACGTCCGCGGCGACCCGCTCACACATCGCCCCGACGGTGCGCCACGCGACCCGCGCAAACGTCGCCACCGTGGTCTTGTCCGAGCGGGTCGTCAGCCACACGATCAGGTCCTCGAAGTCGCGGCTGAATCCGGCCCCGGGACGGGCGAACGGGACGCCTTCGGTGAGTACCCCGTGCACGGGGCAGGCCAGCCGGCGCCGGCGCATCCGCAGCCGGCAGATCCGCCCGGCCAGGTCCAGATGGCGCCACACCGAGTCCACGTCCCGCCGGTCATAACGGCTCGAGGTGGTGTAGGAGCAGTGCGGACAGGCCAGCCGCCGCCGGGTCAACGCGAGGGTGACCTCGACCGGGCCGGCGCCGGTCGGCGCGTCCGGGTCGACCCCAACGACGCGCGCTCCGGGCAGGGCAAGGACATTGTTGAGTAAGGTCGTAGCACGCACGGGTGGCTCCAAGATCGGTGTGTGTAGGAACCTCCGACCCTACGAGCCGCCCGTGCCCTCAACGGAACCGGGCCCACACCCTCCGGGATTCAGGCCACCGCCATACCACACCTCTCCCGACCCACATTCAGGTCAGGAGAGCCGGATGATCTTCCAAATCACGACCCCTGAACTCGAACTAAGGGCAACCCTTTCGGAGGCGAGGGCGCGGTAGGCCCCAACGGAGTAGGCGTCCCCTCGGCGGCAGACATCCCAGGTTCTGGTTGTGTCAAGCGGCGCGCTGGTGGATGTGGGACCAAGCGGTGTCTTCGTCGTACGTGGCGCCGGTCTTCAGGCAGCCGTGCAGGATGCCGATCCATCGGTTGGCGAGCTGTCGGAGGGAGGCTTGGTGGCTGGTGCCGCGGGCTCGGATCTGTTGGTAGTAGGCCCTCGCGCCGGGTGAACCACGCATCGAGGAGGAGGCCCACTGGTGGGCGGCGTCGGCAAGGTGCTTGTTGCGTGCGTGCCGGGAGAGCACTGCCTTCTTCTTGCCGGAGGCTTTGGTGATCGGTGCGGTCCCGGCGTAGGACTTTCGTGCTTTGGCATCGACGTACCGGGTGGGGTCGTCGCCGAACTCACGGAGCAGGCGAGCTCCCAGGACCACGCCCAGGCCCGGCAGGCTGGTGATCAGCTCCGCTGCCGGGTGCCGGCCAAAATGTTCGCCCACCACCTGCCCCAGGATCTCGATCTGCTCGTTGAGGGTGGTGATGACCGCGACCTCGGCGGTCACGATCGCCGCGAATGCTGCCTGCACCGGCGCCGGCTGGCGCAGCTCTTTGGTGCGCAGCACGAGCAGCAGCGCATCCTCGCGCGACTGCGGGCCGCCCGGTGGGCTCTGGTCAGGGCCATCACCACAGTGCGGCGGGTCAACGCGGCGGCGTTGTCGGGGTCAGGGGCCTTGCCAAGCGCCTCGAGCGCGTCCGGCTCATCGAGGTCGGGGAAGGCCTGCAGGGCAGCGGGATAGAACTCCCGTAGCGCGCTACGCAGCCGCAGCACAAGCCGGGTGCGTTCCCACACCAACCCTTGGTGGGCCCGAGCGGCGAGCTTGATGCCCTCGGCCAAGGTGCTGTCCCCGGCCACCGGGCGGTGCGCAGCCCGGTCCAGGCGGACGATCTCGGCCAGCGCGTGCGCATCAGCCGCGTCCGACTTCGCCCCGGAGATCAGGTGCCGCTCCCGGTACCGTGCAGCAGACCTGGGATTGAGCGCGTACACGGTGTACCCGGCCGTGACCAGCGAGGCCTGGTCATGTCAGGAGGCCTCCTGGTGGGTGCGGTCGAGGAGATTGGCGAAGAGCTCGGCCCGGCTGCTCCCTCGCGCCGATCACGCCTCCCGGCAACGACGA
>DGBM01000112.1 GCA_002384765.1 Demequinaceae bacterium UBA4004 | reverse complement strand
TTCTCCGTCGACGACGAGGAGGCGTTGAAATACGGGATCTCCTTGCAACTGATGGTCAATGCGCGCGCCCTGGGTCCCCGCCTCGGCAAGGACGTGCAGACGGTGATCAAGGCATCCAAGAGCGGTGACTGGAGTGAGGTCGACGGCGTCGTGACCGCGGGAGGCTTCGTGTTACACGACGGCGAGTTCGAGCTTCGTTTGACCTCCACCAGCAATGCGCTGTCCGACAGCGCGCATGCGGTGGACGTGTTCGGCAACGGCGCGTTCATCGTGCTCGACACAACGCTCACCCCGGAGCTGGAGGCCGAGGGCTACGCCCGCGACCTGATTCGGTCGGTACAGGACGAGCGCAAGTCGGCGGGGCTCAATGTCTCCGACAGGATTTCCCTGACACTCACCTTGCCAGCAGAGCGTGTGGAGTCCGTGACGCCGCACCTCGCCTTCATTGCCGCCGAAACCCTCGCCTACGACCCGGCCTCGGGCGACACGCGGGTGACGGTGGCGGCGGGCGACGAGCTCGCGATCACGGTCAACAAGGCGTAGGAGCGACACGCGGTGCACCGTGTGCCAGGACCCGTCCTCACCGCGGCGTTCCGTCGGCGCGAAGCGAGCGGCTACCCGCAGTCGCCTGCGGCGAGGCCGCCCGCGGCCGAGACCTGCCACGGGCTGGGGGTGGTGGCGGCGGTGGTGACCCAGACGCACCAATCCGTGGCGCCCGTGCCGGTCACGCCGCCGAGGGCGACGCCGTCCGAGACCGGCTCGGGGCCGAGCGTGGCGTCGCCCGCGAAGACGTAGCGGCCGTTCACGACGGTCACCGCGGGAGGGGCGCCCTCGTGGTCGGCGTAGTACGTGGCGAGCTGCTGGCCGAGTTTCCCTGCGTCGCTCATGGCTGCAGCGTCGTACGCGCGCTCCTGACCGGAGTCGACAAGATTGGCCTGCTGCTCCACCGCGGGTTTCGCCGCGAACGCGAAGAAGGCGAGGATGACGCCGCCCACGACGACGGCGACCGCCACAATAGCCACGATGATGCCGACGCGACCGCCCGCGCCACGCCCAGAGCCGCTACCGCGACCCTGGCGCGGACGGCTCCGGCTCGTCCACGCGGCTCCGTCCCAGAATCGCTCGAATCCGTCGACATGGGGGTCGGGATACCAGCCCTGGGCGCCGAGCGTCGGCTGCTTCATGTCCATACTCCTTGCTGGGCCGTTCGCCGTGTGCGGCGCGCGCCGCGGGGAGGCCTCGACGCCCACTCGCCCATTATCGGCATACCGGTGCGCGATTAACGTCGCGCCCCAGGTGGCGCCGCGCGCGACACGCCGTATCGACGCCGTGGGGTCGCATCGAACCGGCCGGGTCTATACGTTGGTCTTCCGAACGAGGCCTACCCGCTACCCCACGGAAACGAGGAGATCCCGTGTCGAGAACTGCCATCCACACGGTGCTGGCCATGATGCGCGAGCGGACCCGGTCGCGGCGAACCTTGAGGCGACCGCCAAACTCCCGGTCGGCACACACCTGAGTGTGCCCATTCGCACTCAGAACGGACGAGTCTTCGGTACCTTGTGTTGCTTCAGTCATGCGATACAGGACGACGTGACCGAACTTGACCTTGCGTTGCTGCGTCCACTGTCGGAATTCGTCGGAGCGCTGATGGAACGCGAAGAACAAGAGAATGCCGAAAGCTTCGGGGCGAGAGGACGCGTCGAGCGCGTCCTGCGTGCCGGGGGCCCCACGATCGTGTTCCAGCCAATCGTCCACATCGGCTCGCGCATGCCGGCGGGATATGAGGCCCTGGCGCGTTTCGGCGACCGCCGAACGCCCGACATCTGGTGCGAAGAGGCCTGGCGAGTCGGGCTGGGCTCGGAGTGAGAGCTCATGGCCGCGGAGTACGCGCTCAAGGACTTCACCGACAGCGGGATCGACGGCTACGTCAGTGTGAACCTGTCGCCCGCATCACTGGAGTTTGTCGAGACGATCGACTCTCTGTCCGCCCTCGCCAGCGACCGAGTCGTCATCGAGATCACCGAGCATGCTGCGATCCGCGACCCACGCGTGCTCCTCGCGCTTTTGGCCGACTTTCGTGACGCTGGCGGACGGCTGGCGATCGACGACATGGGAACCGGCTATTCGGGGCTGAGCCATCTCGTCGAACTGAGTCCCGACATTGTCAAACTCGATCGGTCCCTGGTCGCGGGAATCGCGCACGGAAACGTGCGTCACTCGTTGGCGCGATCCCTTGTCGCCTTCTGCTCTGACGTCGGTACGAGCATCATCGCGGAGGGCGTGGAGACGGAAGAAGACAGTGAGCTTCTGCACAATATTGGCATCGATTTTGCCCAGGGGTATCTCTACGCCAGGCCTGGCCCCCTCATCGAGAGCTGTGCCACCGCGCCGTAACGTCGGCACACCGGCGCGCGACGTGGCGTGCCTCAGATGTCGTGCAGGGGACGTCATGAAGTCTGTCTCACGATTCGGGACCATCCTCGCCATCGCTGTCGTGGCAACCGTCACGGCATGCTCCGGCAGCGAGGAATCCATCGAGGCCGAGGTGGGTCAGGGGTGACGACTGGTGTGGAACGACGAGTTCTCGGGCGATCAGATGGATGGCGCCAAGTGGAGCCACGAGACCAACTGCTGGGGCGGCGGAAACAACGAGCAGCAGTGCTACACGGATCGCCCCGAGAACTCCTTTCTTCGGGACGGCGCGGTGGTCATCCACGCGCGGGAGGAGACGTTTACCGGCCCGGCCCAGCCCACGGAATGGGCGGGAACCAATCCCCACGACACCGCGACCCTGCCCTACACGTCCGCCCGGATGCGAACGCTCAACAAGGGTGACTTCACCTACGGCCGGATCGAGGTGCGAGCCCAGCTGCCCGGGGGGCAGGGGCGATGGCCTGCGATATGGGTGCTCCCGCAAGAGATGGCCGTGGACTATGTGCGGGTGTTCTCGTGTCCCGCCTCGCCGACCACGCTCGACGCATGCGCCACCCCCAGCCCCGACGCCGAGGCCGTCGCTGGCAACCAGCCGCCCAGCCGCGTCGACGTTTCCTGATGCGGGCGCGCAGGACGGAGTAGTGCTGCTCGTCGACGGCGTCCGGGTGATCCGCGAGTTCGCCCTTCACACACCCGACCGCGCCGAGTCGGTCGCGGGGTGTCGGGGGCGGAACGTCCGCGCCACGTGGCGGCCCGTGGGAGAGTAGTGCCCATGAGCGAAGCCGACCTCGGCGGACTCAGCCTCGAACAGGCCGAGCGCGAGATTTACGCCCACATCCTCTCCCGAAGTCCAGAGCACGATTTCGAGCCCAAGCTCGATCGTGTTCTTGAGGCGTGCACCCTGCTTGGCGACCCGCAGCACGCCTACAAGGTCATTCACGTGACCGGCACCAACGGCAAGACCTCCACGGCACGGATGACGGAGTCACTGGTGCGCGCTCACGGATTGCGCACGGGTCTGTTCACCTCGCCCCACCTCAGCTCCGTGCGCGAACGCATCGCCATCGATGGCGAGCCCATCAGCCAAGAGGCGTTCGTGCGTCTGTGGGCCGAGGTCGCGCCGTTCATTCGCATCGTCGATGCTCGCTCCGCTGACGCCGGCGGCCCGCGCATGAGTTTCTTCGAGGTGCTCGCCGTGCTCGCGTTCGCGGCCTTCGCGGACGCCCCGGTGGACGTCGCCGTGATTGAGGTGGGCATGGGTGGCATCTGGGATGCCACCAACGTCGTGGACGCCGATGTCGCCGTCATTGGCCCGATCGCCCTCGACCATGAGCGCTGGTTGGGTTCGTCGCTCGCCGAGATCGCCACGGAGAAGGCCGGAATCATCAAGCCGAACTCGGTGGTCGTCCTGGCGGAGCAGGCGGACACCGCAACGGACGTCATCGCCGCCAACCTGCCGCGAGCGCGGGCCGTGATCCGCGAGGCGGAGGACCTTGAAGTCGTGGACCGGGCCGCGGCGGTCGGCGGGCAGCTGCTGACGCTGCGCACCCCCTCCGCGACGTACGAAGGCGTCTTCGTGCCCCTCCTGGGAGCTCACCAGGCGCGCAATGCCAGCATGGCACTTGCCGCGGTGGAGGCGCTCCTTGCCGACGGCGGCGACCTGCAGTCGCTCGCGGGGGACACCGTGGAGGCGGGATTCGCCGCGGTGACCTCGCCCGGCAGGCTTGAGATTCTTCGCACGTCGCCCACGATCGTGGTGGACGCGGCGCACAACCCGCACGGCATCGGCGCCCTGGTGGAGGCGGTGGAGGAATCGTTTGCCTTCTCGACCCTGGTGGGCGTGGTGGCCGTGCTTGACGACAAGGATGCCGACGGAATTCTTGCCGGGCTTGAGTCGCTCCTGGACACCGTGGTGGTGACGAGGTCGAGCTCTCCACGGGCGATCGATCCCGATCAGCTCGCGCGCGTGGCCACGACACACTTTGGCGAGGACCGCGTGGTGACGGCGGCCGACGTGCCGAGCGCGCTCGACGCTGCCGTGCAACTCGCCGAACGGGACGACGACATCGGCGGGGGAGTCCTCGTAGTCGGCTCGATCACCCTGGTGGCGGATGCCCGGACGCTGTTGGGCGCCGACAAGCCGTCACGCCACGGGGCCCGAGGATGACCGAGAACGAGGCGCCGCGCCCGCAGCGGCCAGCAATCGTGGTCTTCACCCAGACCACCCTGTTGCTCGAATCCCTCGCGACGTTCTTCGCCATGCTGGTGACATGGGGCCTCGGTCGCGCGGACATCGTCGACGTGTCCGCCGGTTCGGTATGGATTGCCGGATCGGCGCTGGCCGCGGCCTTCGCCTTCGCCTCCGGCCGCGCTCACGCCCGGTGGGGCCGCATTCTGGGGTGGGTCCTGCACCTTCCTCTCATCGCGGGAGGGCTGTGGGTGCCTGCCATCGCTTTTGTCGGGATCATGTTCTTGGGTATCTACGCGCTCGGCGTCAGGCTCGGTATGCGGATTGACCGGGAGCGGGCAGAGTTTCACGCACGTGACGCCGCAGAGGGAGGAACGCCGTGAGCAGCTTTCTCGCTCGCATGGGGTTCCTGGTCGTCGGCGCCATGGTGGGACTGAGCATGATGTTCTATTCGTTTGAGCGACTGTCGCTGGTCCAGTTGGCACACACCTTGGGCCAAGGCGACGGCCGTCCACCCGGCACGGTGCAGGCCGCCCTCTTCGTCGGCCTCTCGCTGCTCAATCTGTCCGCGCTCTTCGCCCTCAACCGGTGGGCGAAGTTCCTGCGGGAGTTTCCCACGACGCGGCAGGCGCCGGTGTGGTTCCTGGTGGCGTTGCTGTTGTTCGGCGGCGGCGCGATGGTGTGGGCGTTGGCCACGCACTCCGGTTGGCTGCGCACCTTGGACGAGGTGCCGCTCAGCGTGCACTGGGGCTACATCGGCTTCCAGGTGGTCGCCGCGATGTTGGTGCTGATACCGCTCGTGCTCTTGGGCGCGCGGTGGTCGCCGGGTTACAAGGGGCAGGTAAACCCGGTCGGTTAGACCGACAGTGCCGAGTGAACCTCGTAGGCGGCCAGCACCTCGCGCCCCGGCAGTGCGGCGATCTCCATGAGGAACGCGAAGGCCACCGAGGCCGCGCCCGCTCTGGTCAGCAGGTCGGCGACCGCTCCGGCGGTGCCTCCAGTGGCCAAGACGTCGTCGATCACGAGGACCCGCTTGCCCTCGATTCCGTCGGGATTCAGCGTGAGTTCGGAGGCGCCGTACTCGATCGTCGCGTCGGCCTCCAGCAGCTCTCCGGGAAGCTTGCCCTTCTTGCGCACCATCGTCATTCCCACCCCCAAGTCCTGGGCAATGACGGGCGCGAAGATGAAGCCTCGCGCGTCCACGCCCGCGATGATGTCGATGTCGTCGCGCTCCGGGGGCGTCAGCGCGTCACAGGCCGCACGAAAGCGCCCGGGGCTCGCCAGGATCGGGGCGATGTCATAGAACAGGATTCCCTCGACGGGAAAGTCCGGGTAGGTGGCGAAGTCCTCGAGGGTGATCATGAGGCCATCCTGGCAGAGCCGGGAACCCGTTAGGCTCGCTGCCATGACGGAACGCACACTGATTCTGGTAAAGCCCGACGGCGTCAAGCGTGGCCTCTCGGGAGAGATTCTGCGCCGCATCGAGGCGAAGGGCTACACGCTGGTGGCCGTCGAGCTGAAGGCTGCCACGGCTGAGCTCCTGGCCGCACACTACGAGGAGCACGTGGGCAAGCCCTTCTACGAGCCGCTTGTCGAGTTCATGATGACGGGTGCTTCGCTCGCCATCGTCGCCGAGGGCGACCGCGTCATCGAGGGCTTCCGCTCGCTTGCCGGGCCCACGGATCCCACCACGGCGCCGCCCGGAACGATTCGCGGCGACCTGGGTCGACAGTGGCCCACCACGGTTCTACAGAACCTGGTGCATGGCTCGGACAGCCCCGACAGCGCCGAGCGAGAGATCGGCGTCTGGTTTCCGACGCTGTAGCGGCACTCCTGTGGCGGTCGCCCACAGTGCGCCCACCCATCACTAGGCTTGCCCCGTGCATCTGAAGTCCCTGACGCTACGAGGATTCAAGTCCTTTGCGTCGGCGACCACCCTTGAGTTCGAGACGGGCATCACGTGTGTGGTGGGTCCGAACGGCTCGGGTAAGTCGAATGTGGTCGATGCGCTCGCTTGGGTGATGGGCGAGCAGGGAGCGAAGACGCTGCGCGGCGGCAACATGGCCGACGTGATCTTCGCCGGCACGTCCGGGCGCCCGCCGTTGGGCCGCGCCGAGGTGTCGCTCACCATCGACAACGCCGACGGCGCGCTGCCGATCGAATACTCCGAGGTGACGATCAGTCGCACCTTGTTCCGCTCAGGCGGCTCCGAGTACGCCATCAACGGGTCGCCGTGCAGACTGCTCGACATTCAGGACTTGCTGTCCGATTCCGGCCTGGGTCGTGAGATGCACGTGATCGTTGGCCAGGGCCAGCTGGACGCGGTGTTGCGCGCCACGCCCGAGGAGCGTAGGCACTTCATCGAGGAGGCTGCGGGCATCCTCAAGCATCGTCGGCGCAAGGACAAGGCGCTGCGCAAACTCGACGCGATGCAGGCAAATCTGACTCGTGTGCAGGACCTCACGGCTGAGATCCGACGACAACTGGGGCCGCTCGGCAAGCAGGCCGAGGTGGCACGTCAGGCGCAGTCGATTCAGTCCGAGGTGCGCGACACCACCGCGCGACTGCTCGCCGACGACATTGCCACGCTCGCCTCCGGCATCGCCGAGGAGCGGGCGGACGAGTCGGCGTTGCTGGAGCGGCGCGTGCAGGTGGAGAAGGCCCTCGCGGAGGCGCGTGGTTCGCTCGTGGAACTGGAGCGTGCCGCGGCCGAGGCCACTCCCGCCCTCACCCGCGCCAACGACACGTTCTACCGCCTGTCCTCGATCCGTGAGCGCCTGCGCAATCTGGGCGCGCTCGCCGAGGAGCGGGTGCGCATGCTGGGCTCCGCGATGGACTCCGCGCCGCCCACGGACTTGGTGGACCTGGCGGAGCAGCTCGAGCGAGCGCATGCCGCCCGCGAGGAGCTCGACGCCGAGGTGCGCGATGCGGCCGAGGCCCTCGAGCGCGCGGAGGTGGCGCGCGCCGACGCAGAACTCACCGCCCAGGCGTCCGAGAAGCACCTGGCCAGCCTGCTGCGATCTGTGGCCGACCGCCGTGAGGGCGTGGCCCGGCTCGCGGGAGACGTGGCCGCCGGCCGGTCGCGCACAGAGGCGATGGAGGCCGAGATTGGCCGACTGCGGGAGGCCCAGGCGCACGCCGACAAGCGCGCCCACGAGGCAACGACGGAGTTTCAACGGCTCGAGACCACAGTGGCGGACGTGGAGCGGGGCGAGGAGGACCTCGACTCGGCACACGAGGCCGCGGTGGATGCGTGGGACGCCGCGAAGGAGCGCCTTGAAGACCTGAAGACGCGACTTCGCGACGCGGAACGACAACGCGACACGTGGTCGGCGAAGGTTGAGGCGCTGAGCCTGTCGCTGGAGCGCAAAGACGGTGTGGGCGAGCTGCTTGCAGCGGGTATGAAGTCCGTGCGCGGCACGGTCGCCTCCCTCATCGAGGTCAACGACGGCGCCGAAGACGCGATCGCGGCCGCGCTGGGCCCGCTCGCGGAGGCCGCGGCCGTCGACTCTGTGGGCGACGCGGTCGACGCGATCCGCTGGCTGAGAGACGAGGACGCGGGACGCGCGCGCTTTGTGGTGGCGGACGCCGACGCCCAGGTGACCAACCCGCGCATCGGTCTTCCCGCGGGCGCGCAGTGGGCCTCGGAACTCATCTCGGGGTCTGATGCCTTTGCCGCGACCGTGCGCGCGTTCGTTTCCGGCGTGGCGGTGGTGGACGATCTTGCGGCCGCGCGCTCGCTCGTGACGGCGCACCGTGACGTGGTGGCCGTCACCAGGCGCGGGGACCTGTTGGGGGCGAGGAACGCCTCCGGGGGCGCCGGGGATGCGCCGAGCATCATGCATGTGCAGGCCGCATACGACGACGCGTGCGCTCGGCGCGACCAGGCCGCCCGCCTCATCGAAACGGCGATGTTCGAGCAGCGTGCTGCCGAGGATCAGGAAGCGCAGGCGCGCGAGGCCCAGGAGGGCACGCTCGCCCGGCTCGACGAGTTGGACGCCCGCATGTCCGCCGTGGCCGAGCGGCTCGGGCATCTGTCTGCCACCGCCCGGGCCGCGCGCGCCGACGCCGACAGGCTCGCCGCCCAGGTGGAACAGGCCAGCGCGCGCATCGCGGCCGAGGAAGATGACTTGGCCGGTTTGGTCCAGAGGCTCACCGCGGCCCAGGCCGAGCCGGAGCAGACCGAGGCCGACACCGCCGAGGCTCAACGCCAACGCGACTCCGCCGCCGCAGCAGCCCAGCAGGCGCGCGCGAAGGAGACCGAGGCGCGACTGGCGTTGCGCACCGGCGAGGAGAGATCACGCGCCCTTGCGGCGAGGGCAGAGAGCCTGGAGCGCACGGTGACGGCCGAGCGGGATGCCCGGGCTCGGGCTGAGGAGGCCGCTCAGCGCCGGGAGCGCCAGGCGATGGCGGCCCGTGAGGTGATGGCAGGGGTTCACGCCACGATGCCGCACATCGACACCGCAGTCGCGAAGGCAGACGATGCCCGCGCCGAGGTCGAGGCCAAGCGTGCCGAGCGCACCTCCGCGCTGTCCGAGGTGCGCGCCCAGGTCGACCAGCTTGCCGGCGAGTACGCCAGGCTGACGGACGAGACTCACCGCGACGAGGTCGCTCGGGCTCAACAGCAGGTGCGCCTGGAGCAAATGCAGCAGCGCGCGGTTGACGAATTGGGCCTCGATCCGGATCAGCTCGTGGAGGAGTTTGGTCCGCAACACGGCGTTCCGGTGGTCGGCGGCGAGGGTGACGAGGGGTTCGAGCCTTTTGTGCGCGAGGCCGTGGAGAAGCGGCTGCGCACCGCGCAGCGTGCGATGGCGCAACTGGGGCGGGTGAACCCCCTCGCACTCGAGGAGTTCGCGGCTCTGGAGGAGCGGCACAAGTTCCTGCAAGATCAGGTGGCCGACATCAAGTCATCGCGCGAGGATCTGCTGTCCATCGTCACGGAGATCGATCAGCGCGTGGAGCAGATCTTCACCGCCGCCTTTGTCGACACGGCCGCGCAGTTTGAGCGCATCTTCCCCCGGCTGTTCCCCGGCGGCGAGGGCAAGTTGGTGCTCACAGACCCCAAGAACATGCTCGACACCGGCATCGAGGTCGAGGCGCGTCCCGCGGGCAAGAAGGTGAAGCGCCTGTCGCTGCTATCGGGCGGCGAACGCTCGCTGACCGCCGTGGCGCTGCTCATATCGATCTTCAAGGCGAGGCCCAGCCCGTTCTACGTGATGGACGAG
>DGBM01000019.1 GCA_002384765.1 Demequinaceae bacterium UBA4004 | reverse complement strand
GCCCAACCCAGCTCACTGGTCGGATCCCAGGGCTTGAGCCAATCGCGGTTGCGAACCCGAACGGAGCGCCACGCCCCGAGGTCGGAGTACCGCAGGGGACGCAAGGTCAATCGGTCGTGCTCCAGCCGCACGGGCCACAGCTTGCCCCGAGGTCCGGGGCTCACCTCAGCCGCCGAGGACAAGCGGCATGACCGGGACGTCGGTGCCCTCGGCAACGTGCGCCTGGTCCTCACCGAGAACGATCAGGCAGTTCGCCTGCGCCATCGAGAAGAGCAGGTGCGCGCCCGCGCCACCGATCGGCGATACGACGTACCCGCCGTCGGGGTGGCGCATCAGCAGCCCGCGGCGGAACTGCTTGCGCCCGGCCGGGCTGTCCAGCGACTCGGTCAGCCGAGCCTTGGTCAGCGGCCGGAACAGCTTCTTCTTGCCCAACAAGTAGCGGATCGCGGGGCGGGCGAACAGCTCGAACGACACCAGGGCGCTCACCGGGTCGTTCGGGAAGCACAGCACCGGCACCTCACGCTCGCCGATGACACCGAACCCCTGCGGCATACCCGGCTGCATCGCGACGCGCGTGTACTCGACCGATCCGAGCTCGGACAGGCACTCGGAGACGACGTCGAATGAGCTCGATGCGAACCCGCCGGAAAGGATGAGCATGTCGGTGCGCAGCAGCTGCGACTCGAGCGTGGCGAGCAGGCGCGCCTTCTCGGCAGCGACGGCGCTAGCGCGGTAGACCGTGGCACCGGCGTCGCGGGCAGCAGCTGACAGCGCGAACGAGTTCACGTCGATCAGCTCACCCGGCGCCGGTGTGGTGCCGACGTCGACGAGCTCCGAGCCGATGGACAGCACAGTCACGCGAGGACGCGGGCGGGCCTGCACTCGAGTACGACCGACCGCAGCGAGTAGCCCGACCTGCGCGGGACCGATCGGGGTTCCCACCGACACCGCCGTATCTCCGGGCATCACGTCTTCGCCCGCGCGGCGAATGTATGACCCGGCAGGCGGTGCCTTTCGGATATCAACACGCGCGACGCCTCGGTCGGTCCAGGCCAGCGGTACGACGGCATCCGCGCCGGCNNACGCGCACGGCGTACCCGTCGATCGCGGAATGGTCGAATGCCGGCAGCGACGTCGTCGAAACGACCTCCTCACCACACAACAAACCCTGCGCATCCAGCAGCGCCAGCTCGATCGACTCGAGTGTCGGTAGCGATGACAGGATCGCATCGACGTGTTCTTCCACTGTGCGCACTAGCTGGTGCCTCCGTGAATCAGGACAGGACGCCCCCCATCATGCGTCAGAGCCGCCCGTTTTATCAGGATTTGACGAACGAGCCCTGTTTGAACTCCGCGAGAAACCCCTCAAGCCACTCGACGAACGGGGGGCCGAGGTCCGGGCGCTCGGCCGCGAGACGGACGATAGCGCGTAGATAATCGCCGCGGTCACCGGTGTCGTAACGTCGCCCGGTGAAGATCACGCCGTGCATTGGGTGGCCCTCCTGTGCGAGTAACTTCATCGCATCGGTCAGCTGTACCTCGTTGCCGCGGCCCGGCGTCGTGCGATCCAGCGCCTCGAAGATCTCCGGCGACAGGACGTATCGCCCGATGATGGCGAGGTTCGATGGCGCGTCCGCAGGTTCGGGCTTCTCGACCAGGTCGGTAATTCTCACGATGCCGCCGGTAGCCTGCGGGTTTCTGATCGAGATGCCGCTCGTGGGTTCGACTGCGGCGCAGCCGTACATCGACACCTGGTCGCGCGGAACCTCCATCAGCGCTACGACGCAGCCGCCGAGCTGCTCCTGCACCTCGAGCATCGGGTCAAGCAGGGGGTCGCGGGCATCGATGAGGTCGTCGCCCAGCATGACCGCAAAGGGTTCGTGACCGACGTACGGCCGAGCACACGCGACGGCATGACCAAGGCCGCGCGGCGCCCCCTGACGGATGTAGTGCACATCGGCCAGCTCGGCCGACCGCAGGACCGACTTGAGCCGTTCGGTGTCGCCCTTCGCCTCGAGCGCCGCCTCAAGCTCTGGCGAGCGGTCGAAGTGATCGATAATCGCTTCCTTACCTCGACCGACAATGATCAATACCTCGCCGAGGCCGGCGTCCACGGCCTCCTCCACGATGTACTGCAAGGCGGGCGTATCCACGATCGGCAACAACTCTTTGGGAATCGCCTTGGTGGCCGGCAAGAATCGGGTACCCATCCCGGCGGCAGGGATCACGACCTTGTAAGCGTTGGAGTGGCCGTTCATGTGTTCTTGATACCTCTTCATGCTTAGCGTCCTGCCTCGTCGACGGTCGTAGGTCTCAGCCTACTGAGATACTGACCTCCATCCTTGCGGTCGGCACCCTACTCACCGACCGTAGAAGCACGGGAGTACCGCATGACTGACGCCATGAAAGTCGCCGCCTTGAAGGCAACCGCGCGTCGGCAGTACCTGGCGAGGCGAGCAGCACGCCCAGATTTCGACCGAAATCAGGCCGAGCGACAGTTGTTCGAACGTGCCCGGCAATGCGACCTCACCGTGATTGCCGCGTTCGTGCCCGTTGCCGGAGAGCCAGGATCACTCGCTGTGCTCGACGAGCTGAGCCGTCACGCGCGGGTGCTACTGCCAATTACCCGATCGATCGGCCAGGCACTCGAGTGGGCGGTATATGACGGGCCCGAGTCGTTGACCCGTGGACCCATGGGACTGCGGCAACCTGCCCGGCCCGATGGGAGCCGCCTGGAAGACGCGCAAGTCGTGCTGGCGCCGGCGCTCGCCATCGGCAGAGACGGCACCAGGCTTGGCCACGGCGGCGGGTTCTACGACAGAGCGCTGGCGGGGATGCCGCTAGATCGACTGTGCGGCGTGGTGTACGACGACGAGGTTGCCGACACACTGCCGACCGAGGACCACGACGTACGGGTCGGTTGGGTATGCACCCCCACGGCCACCACCCGGTTGCTCCGCTGAGCGCAGTTGGTCCTCCACGCGCGGACGGTCCCCCGTTAGGCAGATGCCTGCCGATGCACTGCCGTGGAAGGCACAGTGCCCGCGTGGAATGCACAGTGCCCGCGCGGTGTTTGCCACCTGGGGTTTAGCACTCGGCTTCATCGAGTGCTAGTAGAATCTCTACAGATTTCCATTTTGGAGGACCCGTGCCCACCTACCAGTACGCCTGCAAGAACTGCGGTCAGCATTTGGAGGTCGTCCAGTCATTCTCGGACGACTCGCTGACGATCTGCCCCGAGTGCCAGGGTGACCTGCGCAAGGTGTGGGGATCCATAGGTGTGGTGTTCAAGGGGTCGGGCTTCTATCGCAACGATTCGCGTGGCGGGTCGTCCTCGTCCCTCCCCGGCGNNAAGAGCAGCGACTCGTCGAAGAAATCAGATTCGTCGTCCTCCAGCACGTCGAGCTCGACCCCCGCGGCCTCCACCGCCGGATAGTTCGTCCACATCCGGCAGGTTATCCACAAGCGTGGGTCGCCCGCTGTTCGAAACGTTGAACCGCCAGGAAACTAACCGGCATCCACCGATGGAGGACGCCGATGATTTCCCGCTCTTCACGCACGCCGACCGGTCGACGTTCCAGCCATGCTGCGCCCGCCGGCGGGCCACGACACTCCGGTCGCCGAGCCCGCCGTCCACAGCGAAATCGCCGTCGCGGCGCGCCTCGATCTCTTGTCGTGCGCCGCGCATTGGCCGTCCTACTCGCCGGCTGTGCCGCGCTACTGATTCTGCGCCCGA
Organism: Demequinaceae bacterium UBA4004; assembly: GCA_002384765.1. Next base: position 294 of record DGBM01000019.1, on the reverse strand, counting down.
GCGTCGCGGCATCGCCTGCACCCGCTGACGCCGCCGTCCAGCAAGGCCCGCCCGCCGGGATCCCGCTAGTTCTCCCGCTGGCCGATCCGGCATTCGCGAGCGTGCTCACCCCCGGCGAGCAGGTGGACCTTTATGTCGCCCATGGCGACCAGCCACCCGTCCTGACTTTGAGTGGTGTTCACCTACTGGACATCCATGGGTCGGATCCCGGTATCACGAGCACCACTAGCCACAGCAGCAACGGGACCTATATCGTGGTTCAGATCACAGCGAGCATGGTTGGCGTGGTCGAAA
>DGBM01000030.1 GCA_002384765.1 Demequinaceae bacterium UBA4004 | reverse complement strand
CCCACCAGGGAGCTCACCCGCTCAATATCCGACACCTCGATTGCCATGAGACCAGTCAACCAGAAGGGTCTGACATCCACTTAGCAGGCACGATAATCTGTAGACAGTCACGGCAGAGACGTCCTGGGCACGACACCCCGCTAGCGAATCACGCCCCGTCGGCAGTCGCCCTCCGCGCACCAACAACGCGCGCTCGGCAACGCCGAACGGCAGTCGGCCGCGCCACCCACGTCATGAGCAAGAACGGCTAGTTCCGCGAATGGCCGCCGGTGGAGGCGCCGCCGGGGTTGTAGACCACGGCGCCGGACGCTCCGTAGGCGCGGAACACCTGGAGGGCATCGTCCCTGCCGACGTCTTGGGTGACCTGGATGCCGCGGCGTTCGAACTGTTCGGCCCAGTCAGCGACCATCGGGCCCTCGTCAAAACCGGTGAGTTGCTCAAGCTCTGGCCCGTCTCCGGCCACCACCAGGTGCTTGATGCCTGACCACATGGTGGCGCCGTAGCACTGGACGCAGGGTCGCCAATTGACCACGAGCGCAAGGTCGCGGTCCGCCCCCAGATCCCATGTGCCGAGTGCCGCGTGAGCAAGCCCAAGTGCGGTGACCTCGGCGTGGCCGCTCGAGATGCCGGTGGAGAGCACCACGTTGACTCCCACCGAGATGAGTTCGCCGGTGGCGTTGTCCACCACGATCGCGGCGAACGGACCGCCGTTGCCCTCTCGCCAGTTGCGATCCGCGAGGCGGTTTACCAGCGCCATTTGGGCGTCGTGGCCCTCGACGTGGCGGGGGAGTGTAGGCAGTTCAGCGGTGAGCCACGCGGGCAAACTGAGGGTGAAATCCTGGGCGAGCATGAGGCCTCCTGGGGCGACGATGCCTCCATTCTCGCAAAGCGACGTTGCGTATGGATTGCCCCGGGTTTTTGGGACCTTCGCGCGAGTGGCAATACCCAACGGGGTATACCGTGGAAGTGAGAGTAAGGAGTCGTCCATGGGATTCGCAAAGTTCATGAGTTCTACGTCGGGTCGGTCCGTGCGCGGCATCGTCGGCTTTATCTTGTTCGGCCTCGGAATCGCGTTGAGCGGTGCGTGGCTGTTCCTCAGCGCTGTGGGCCTGGTGTTCATCGTCGTTGGCGTGTTCGACGTGTGCCTGTTGGCTCCGCTGGTCAAGCAGCCGTTGTCGGGCAAGAAGGCTCGCGCTGGCCTCAGTTAGTTCCGCAGTGGACGCCGTCCCCGCGGCGCCCGATGTGGTGCCGGGGAGGGCGCGTCTCTGTGTAAACTTGTCGACGGCCTGATGGTGCAACGAAAGTCGCGCCGCGAGGTGGTGAATCGGGATGTGGCGCAGCTTGGTAGCGCACTTGACTGTGGGTCAAGTGGTTTACCACTCTTCGGTCGGCCCGAACAACTGAGAATCAATGCCACGGGCTGTGGCGCAGCTTGGTAGCGCACNNCGCAGGTTCAAATCCTGTCAGCCCGACAAAAGCAAAATGCCTGATCAAAAGGGTATTTCGTGACGTCGCATGAGCGGTGGTGTGCCGGTCTTGGACCCAAATATGTATCCGCTGAACTCCTTGACTCGACATGGTCAAGGGGTTCAGGTGCTTCTAACTGTTCATCGCAGTCTCCCGGAGGTGTTTGTTAATCCGCGCCGCGGCGTTCTGCAGTGCGGTGTTGTCAGAGTGTAGGTACGCACGCGTGGTCTCGATCGACGCGTGTCCAAGGGTGTCGCTCACAACGTGGATCGGGACGCCCGCGTTCGCGAACCAGGTTGCACCCGCATGCCGCAGGTCATGACGGCACCCCCCCGCAACCCCAGCGATGCAACCAGCTCGTCCCAACCGGTTGCGGCACGCAACGTTGCAGTCGTGATGACACCGCCGTGTGGCCCGCGCAACAACGGCAGGCTGCGCGCCTGCCGCATCGTGAGTCTGCGCAGCACGGGCTCAAGCGGCTCAATGATCGNNGTTCGTCCAATCGATGTCGCCGACGACGAGCCCGGCTGTTAGCGGCCATGCGAAACTGCCCATGGGCATTTCTCAAAGGCCATTGACACCCGGCGACTTCTGAAGTGCGTGCGGCAAGAAATGCGCTCAGGATGACGTGGTCGCCGTAGCTCTGGTGGGCCTCGGCACACGCGGCAGCGATCAGTCCGATATCGGTGGGTGAAGGAATGGGTGTTTGGAGGTGCGGTGTCGCCCGCATCCGATACCGTCGATGAGCCCGGTCTCTCACCGGATTCCGGGTGATGATTTCGTCGCGAACGGCCTCGTCGAGAACTCGTGTGAGTGCAGCGATCGTGTTCTTGAGTGTCGAGCGAGAGTGCTCGATCTCCCAGCGGTCGATGCTTCGGTCCACGATTCCGGACGTGATGTCCCGAACGCATAGACGCCCAAGCGCCGGTAGGGCTCGGAGCCAAAGTCCCGCACGGTATCCGGCGGCAGTGGAGGTCATGTCCACGCCGCGGAGGAACCGATCTCCGATCTGATGTGCGTAGTCCGTCAGTGTGATGAGCCGGTCGAGGTCTGCGCCGACGTGGGACCTTAGCGCCCTGAAGAATTCGTATGCGGACGCTTTGTTGTCGACGGTGATCGATCGACTTTCGCGGATGCCTGAGACTGGGTCAGTCCACCTTGCTCGTGCGCGAATACGTTTTCCGCAGGGCACGGTGTCGGCGTTGATGTGGACTCCGAGTGGAGCGATGGCGGCAAAGGAACGTTTCATCCCTTGAGCCTCGTCGTAGCCTTCCTAACTCATTACAGATAGGCTCCATGTGTAGAGAGTTGGGAGGTGGATCATGGCGGCGGACCTCGGACCCGTGTTCACGCTCAGCGACGCTCGCACCGCAGGCCTGCGGAAAGATCAGGTTTACGACCTTCTCGCGAAGGGTGAGATCGAACGAATGGGCCGTGGTGTGTATCTGCGTCCTGACAAGATCGAGCCTGCCTTTGCTTCGCTCGCCGCAGCAACGGCTGTGCGTGAAGAGGCGACGTTGTGTCTGACGAGTGCGCTCGTGCACCACGACCTGAGCGACGCCATCCCGTTCGAGTCTGATATCGCCCTCCCACGTGGTGTCCATCATCCCGTTGGGCTCGCTCACGTTGCCTGGCACAGCTTCGACCCGACAACCTTTCACATCGGACGCGACCACATCGATGCCGGAAATGGACTGAGGTTCTCCATCTACTCAGCCGAGAGAACGATCGTGGACTGCTTCCGGCTCATGCATCAGCAAGGCAGCGACGTCGCCTACGACTCACTCCGACGGTGGTTGCGCCGCCGCGGGAACTCGCCAGCAGCCCTGATGAAGGTTGCATCGTCTTTCCCAAAGGCGCAGCCGCGGATCCGACAGGCGCTCGAGGCGCTCCTATGACCCCGCCAACTCCGACACGAGACACTCCTGCTGGGAAGGCATACAACGATCTGCGAAACCTCGCCCGCCGCGACGGACGCGATCCCGCTGAGTACTTCACGTTGTACGCGCTCGAAGGTTTTCTCGCCCGGTTGGCAGTCTCTGAGCATGCCGGAGAGTTCGTACTCAAGGGCGGTGTGCTCATGGCGGCATTCGCTGCGCGACGGCCGACCCGCGACATCGACTTCGCCGCCACCGGATTCACCAACGACATCACCGACGTCGAGCAACGGGTGCGCAGCATCATCGAAGTGCACCTCGAGGACGGGTTGGAGTTCGACTCGGACTCCGCAGTGGGAGAGCCAATCCGGGACGACGCCGATCACAACGGTGCCCGCGTCAAGATCACGGCGCAACTCGCGACAGCGCGGGTAGCTCTGCACGTCGACGTGAACTTTGGTGATCCGATCTGGCCGGCCCCGACTGAAGCCGTGCTCCCGCTCCTTCTTGGTGGAACGCTCAGGCTCGCTGGCTACCCAGACCACATGGTTCTCGCAGAAAAGATCGTCACCGCGATCGAACGAGGTGAGCAGAACACCCGTTGGCGCGACTTCACCGACATCGCAGCCATCGCGAGGTCCAGGATCATCCGCGGAGCAGACCTGCGCGAAGCGATCGACACCGTCGCCCGCTACCGTCAAGTCGCCATCGAACCTCTTGGGCCACTTATCGCGGGGATGCCGGCACTGGCACAACGCAAGTGGGAGACCTGGCGTAAAAAGCAACGACTCGAACAGTCGACACCGGAGAGCTTCGCCGAACTTCTTCAGGCATGCTTAGTCTTCACCGAACCTGCTCTGACGAATAACGTGGCCCATCTGATGTGGGACCCGAACGCTCAGTCCTGGGGAAAAGCCGTTGACTGACGCCGAGATCGACATCTTGAGGTCTCGGATCACGAGACTGGAGCAGGACCTCGCGGAGGCTCGCAGCGAGCTCGGAGAACTTGAGCGCGAGAGAGACGCGATGGAAAAGGTCTTGGTGGCTGTACCCGCTCGTGCTGGCCTGCTGCCTGCGGTGACGGCAGCATCGTCGAGTGCCGAAAAGCTCGCCCTGTTCCGTGCTCGCTTCGTCGGCAGGAGTGATGTCCACGCGGTGCGGTGGACCAGCGCGCGCACGGGAAAGTCAGGTTGGGCCCCAGCGGTACGCGGCGGCTTTTACACCGGGTCCGAGACCGCTGCGGACTATCTGCCGCTCGAAGATCGAACCGTGGAGCGGCATCTTCGAGGCGCTTTTCAACCCGGAGAGCGCGAGTTTCACGCAGGCCTCTACCCGATGCTTGCTGGCGACCAGTGCCGTCTACTGGTCTGCGACTTCGACGACGCGCAGTGGCGGCATGATGCCGCAGCATTCGTTGCGGAGTGCGAGCGCGCCAGGATCGACGTGCTCACCGAAGTGTCGCGATCCGGTGAGGGTGCGCATGTCTGGATGTTTTTCGAGGACCTTGTTCTGGCGGCGACAGCGCGAACGGCAGGGATGCGCCTTCTGCGCGCCGCCATGGCGCGCCGACCGACGATGGATTTTCAGAGTTACGATCGCTTCTTTCCGTCGCAAGACACCCTGCCGGAACGATCCACTGGGCGGGCGCGCCTGGGCAATCTCATCGCGCTACCGTTGCAGGGCGACTGCCGCCGACGCGGGACGACCGTGTTCGTCGATCCCGGGACCTGGGATCCGTATGAGGATCAGTTCGCGGCCCTGGCAATGACGACGCCTGTACCCGTCGAACGGGTCGCTGAACTCGGTTCGACGAGCCTCGCGGATTCGCGCGTGGGGCCGGCGGAGTCGCTCGGTGCACGGCCGCGGCGATCAAATATCAAGGCGGTCGCGCGCACGACGGCGGGACGAAAGCTGGGGCTACGCCGCGATGCTTTTCTGCACATCCCGACGGAGCTCCTTCCAGGGATCGTGATCACCGAACTCAAACACATGGCGTCCGTGCCCAACCCGGAGTTCTACCGCAGACAGGCTCAGCGGTTCAGTACCTTCGGCACGCCGCGTCTGGTCACCAGCTTCGAACATGACGAGCACGAACTGCGTCTGCCTCGGGGACTCACTGACGAAGCCGAAGCGCTCCTCGCGGACGCAGGCTTCCAGACAACGACCGAGACAGTGGCTACGGCGCAGGGACGTTTGGAGTTGACCTTTACGGGCCAACTCCGAGACGAGCAACTGCGCGCGGTCGATGCGCTCCTCGCGCACGACACCGGAGTGCTCGTCGCTCCTCCAGGCGCAGGCAAGACGGTCATGGCCTGCGCCCTCATCGCCGAACGCGCGACGCCAACGGCGATCCTCGTGAACCGTGCCGAACTGCTCGCCCAGTGGCGTGAACGACTCCAGCAGTTCCTCGGCCTGACCGAGAAGCAGATTGGTCAGCTCGGGGCGGGGCGACGGAAACGGCGAGGCGTTGTGGACCTGATCATGATGCAGTCCGTCGCGCATCGGAACGCGGACCCCAGCATGCTGGAGGAGTACGGGCAGATCATCATCGACGAATGCCACGCCGTCGCAGCACCAGCAACCGAAGCCGCCCTGCGCAACGTCAATGTCCGCTACTGGGTGGGGATGACGGCGACACCCTACCGCGCCGATCAGATGAATGGACTGATCACGATGCAATGCGGTCCGATCCGCCACGTGGTCGACACCGCCGATCATGCTGCTCGCGAGATGGTCGTCCATGAGACGACCTTCCGCACCGAGGAATCCGGAATCGACGGCCCATCCGTTCAGGCGATTTACTCGGAACTCGCCGCCGATGCCGAGCGCAACGCAATGATTACAGGGCACGTCAGAGGAGCAGTCGGCCAGGGGCGCACTTGCCTCGTACTGACGAACAGGCTCCAACACCTCGACGCGCTCGCGGATGCGCTGGAATCATGCGCTTCGCCGGTGATCCGGCTTCACGGACGCCTCACCGCTGCCAACCGCCGTGACATCAGGCATTCGCTTGAGGAGATGGACGCGCAGCAGCAGCCGTTCGTTCTTGTCGCCATCGACAAGATCGCCGGAGAAGGTCTCGACCTGCCGACGCTGAACACTCTCTTCCTCACTGTCCCGGTCTCTTTCAAGGGGCGCGTCATTCAGCAGATCGGCCGCATCACGCGTGGACGAGCGGAGCACTCTATGCCCGCGATCGTTCACGACTACCGGGATAAGAACGTGCCTATCTTGGAACGCATGTACTCACGGCGCAGGCGCGTGATGTCGAAGGAAGGCTTCGTGACGGCGGAACCTGCTGAATGAGGCGGGCGGGTGCCGACCGCGGTCGGCCACGAAATTTTCGCATGATTGTCGACTCCCTTGCGCCGAACCTCGAAGGCCAGCCAGTTCCATGCCCGGGGTCGCGTCCCAGGAAGCGTTGTGAGTTCGAAGTTCTGAGCGTCGGATCGTTGACGTGAGAGGTCACCCCACCCGGGGCGGTTCAGCGAGAACCGAATCGAGCCCTCACCAAGTACTTCAAACGATGGTGATCGAGGTCTGGTTCTCGCTGCGGTGAAGGGGACCAAAAGGGGACCAGAATCATGCAAACCATGCATCTTATGACGTGTCCTGCATGATCTGAACCCCGGAATCTGGGNNCCTGAGCGATCTTCGGCGCAACCTCTGCTGTGTCGCCGATGCCGTCGCTCGAATTCAGGAGGCTGCGGGCATGCCCGACGCTGGCCCGGGCACGAACGTCCCTGCCCGGGCTCATCGGGCTTATGATTTGAGACCCAGGCATGTCTGAAGTTGAGGACGTAGGGCCGCCGCCAATGACACGTCGACAGGGCACGATCAAGCAGGACAAGGAGACGCTGTGACAGGCGCACCAGCACACAAAGAAGTGGAGCCCGCGATACTCGCTCCAGCCGAACGCGCCATTCAGACAATTGGCGGTGACCTGACCGAGAAAAGCCTGCGCGCTCATCTCGAGGGACTGCCCGGAGTCGACGCCGTCGGTCTCACGGCGCGAGCCGCCTCGCTCGGTACGCGTTCGATCAAGACCACATCGAAGGCAAGGGCGCTCGACACCATCATCGGCCTGATCGACCTGACCACCCTCGAGGGCGCCGACACGCCGGGCAAGGTGCACTCGCTGGTCGCGAAGGCCATGACGCCCGACCCGTCCGACATGTCCACGCCACGGGTCGCTGCTGTCTGTGTCTACGGCGACATGGTTCCTTACGCCGTTGCCGCCCTCGGCCCAGACAGCGGCATCAACGTCGCGGCTGTTGCTACCGCGTTTCCAAGCGGCCGCGCCTCGCTTGCGGTGAAGCTCGCCGACACCAAGCACGCTGTCTCGGCGGGCGCCGACGAAATCGACATGGTCATCGACCGGGGCGCGTTCCTCTCCGGCCGCTACGGCGTGGTGTTCGACCAGATCGTGGCAGTGAAGGAGGCATGCAGGCGTGACGACGGCACCTACGCCCACCTCAAGGTGATCCTCGAGACCGGGGAACTCAACACGTACGACAACGTCCGCAGGGCATCCTGGCTTGCCATCCTCGCCGGCGGCGATTTCATCAAGACCTCGACGGGCAAGGTGTCTCCGGCGGCGACGCTCCCGGTCACCCTGCTGATGCTGCAGGCAGTACGCGACTGGCACAAACTCACCGGCGAGCGGATCGGCGTCAAACCCGCGGGAGGCATCCGATCCTCTAAGGACGCCATCAAATACCTGGTCACCGTGGCCGAGACGGTCGGGGAGGAGTGGCTGCAGCCGCACCTGTTCCGCTTTGGTGCTTCGAGCCTGCTCAACGATGTTGTATTGCAGCGCCAGAAACTTTCAACCGGTCGCTACAGTGGCCCCGACTACGTAACGGTGGACTGAGAATATGCCTGCATCTGACTCGCGCTTCCTTGACTATGCACCCGCGCCGGAGTCCACCTCGATCCTGCACCTGAAGGACAGTTACGGACTTTTCGTCGACGGCGACTTTGTGCAGGCCAACGGAAAATCGTTCGCGACCATCTCGCCCGCAACGGAGCAGAAGATCGCCGAGATCTCGTCGGCCGATGCGAAGGACGTCGACCGAGCAGTGGCGGCGGCCCGCAAGGCGTACGAGCGCACGTGGTCGAAACTCAGCGGAGCGGACCGTGGCAAGTACCTGTTCCGGATCNNGCGGGCTGGGCCGACAAGCTCGACCACGCCGGTCTCGGACCGAACCCGCGCGCCTTGGGAGTGGCCGCCCAAGTCATTCCCTGGAACTTCCCGTTGCTCATGCTGGCGTGGAAGATCGCGCCNNCCTGCAGCAGGCCGACCTGCCGCCGGGGGTGGTCAACATCATCACGGGATCCGGCGGTACCGGCTCTCTGCTGGTCAATCACCCGGACGTCAACAAGGTCGCGTTTACCGGTTCGACCGAGGTGGGGCGCGCCATAGCGAAGTCGACCGCCGGGACCGGCAAGAAACTCACGCTCGAGTTGGGCGGCAAGGCGGCCAACATCGTGTTCGACGATGCCCCCCTCGACCAGGCGATCGAAGGCATCGTCAACGGCATCTTCTTC
>DGBM01000288.1:6389-8091 GCA_002384765.1 Demequinaceae bacterium UBA4004 | reverse complement strand
TCACCGTGGTCAGCACCACCGTGACGCTGCCTGACGTTTCGCGGGAGGACCTCCCGCTGCCCCGCAACGATGCCCCCGCGTTGTCCGCGCCAGGTGGGACCGCCGGAGCGACTCCCGGCAAGGGCACCAACTAGCCCTTGGCCGACGCCGCGCCCGCGCCAACGCCCGCGCCCGCGCCCGCGCCCGGCCTACTCCAGCGCGTGCGGCCCGCGCCCCGCGGCATCGTCAGCACGAGGCCGAGCGCCACGGCGACCAGTAGCCAGGAGGCGACCGGCAACCACCGCGCGCCCCAGGCGCCCAACATGATGGCCCCCACGCGCGAGCCGATCACGTTGCCGACGTTGAACAAGGTTGCGTAGGTGGCGTTGCCGATATCCACGGTCCACGGCGAGTGGCGCAGCGCCCAGTTCACCACCGCGATCACCAGGACGGACCAGGAGATTCCCTGTAGAGCAATCATCGCCACCGCCACCGGCTTGAACTGTCCGCCGAGGGACAGGCCGGTCCACATGACCAGGAGCAGGGCCAGTCCCAACACCACGGCCTTGACGGGCCACCGGTCCAGGAACCGCGCCACCATCCATGTGGTCACCACGCCGGTGAAGCCACCCACCAACAGCAGGATCGACACGGTGCCATCCGCGAAGCCGGTCACCTCGGTGTAGTAGGGCGCAAAGAAGGTCCACGTGAGTTGCATGGCGGCCGTCATCAGGCCGGTGACGGCCATGACCCGAATGAACTTGCGCAGCGACGGGAATTCGCCGCGCACCATGGTGCCCTGGTGGGTGCGGAAGCTCGGCATCACCACCGCCACCAGCACCGCAAGCAGCGCGCCGCCGGCCGCCAGAATCCAGAACGGCGTGTGCCAGTGGGTCTGCTGTGCCAGGTAGGTCGCCGCGGGCAAGCCCACCACGCCGGCCGACGCCGGACCCAGCGAGAGCCGCGCGACCGACCGGCCGCGCCGAACCAGCGGGAACATGCCGGCCGCGGCGGGCACCACCACCGCCCAGAACAGCGCGTGGGCAACGCCGGTGAGCGCGCGCGCGAACAGGAGCGCGGCATAGGTATCGGCGTTCGCAGCGAGGAACGCGCCCGCCGTGAAGATCACGAGCGCCCCCACCAGCACCCAGCGACGCACCATCCTGGTCGTGAGCATCGCGAGCGGCAGGGTCGCGAACATCACCGCCATCGCGAACACCGTGACCGCCATGCCCAATTGGGCCTCGGACCTGCCCAGGTCCGCCGCCATCGAGGGGATCAGTCCCATCGGTGCGATCTCGTTGGTGACGAAGAGGAAGGCCGACACCGCGAGCGCGACGAGCACCACATTGGCGCGTGCCGGCGAGACGGGTGGCGCCAGGGGTGCGGCTGCGGTTCCGGCGTCGCCAGCGGCGGTTCCGGAGACCGAGCCCGGGGGCGCCGTGGCCTCGCCGGGAAGGACGAGGGGGTCGCCCGACACCGGCGAGGCATAGATATGCGTCTCGTCGTGAGAACGGGCCACGGTCGCTCCCGTGGGAACGTCGTCTGCGTCGGTAGTCATGAAGGTTCCTGCCAGGCGTCCAGAGAAATCGAAACGTTTCGACTCGATTCTCCCACACGCCAAGCCGCGGAACGAGCAGCCGTGGCCCGTTCGACGACTACTGTCGCGGCTGCACCATGGGCAACACCATGCCGATGCGCGTGCCCTCGCCCTCAACGCTGG
>DGBM01000288.1:0-6341 GCA_002384765.1 Demequinaceae bacterium UBA4004 | reverse complement strand
CGAGACTCCTGAGTCACAGTCACCACCACGTGAGTCGCGCCATGCTGGGCGGCATTGCCCACGACGTTGATGATGGCCTGGCGCAGCCGGTCGCCGTCCACCTGCGCCGTGATCGCGCCCGCCACGTCGGGCACCAGCGGGCCCGGCCCTCCCATCGCGAACGACACCTCCGGGTGGACCCGTGCGGCATCATTCAAGACTTCGGACACCACGCGCGCCAGGTCCGTGGGTGCGAGGTGCATCTCGGGCTCCGCGTCGTAACGAGCCAACTCCAGCATGTCCTCGACCAGGCGCTTCATGCGCGTCGCCTCCGCCTCGGTGCGGCTCCACGCGTCGGCTTGCTCCGCCTTGCGGGTCAGCGCTCCCCTGCGAAACAGCTGCGCGTAGCCCAGCACCGTGGTCAGCGGTGTGCGGAGCTCGTGGGAGGCATCGGCGACAAACTCGCGCAACCGCGCCTCCGAACGCTCCCGCTCGGACAGGGCGTCGGTGAGACGGCCGATCATGGTGTTCAGCGACGTCGCGAGCGCGGCCGACTCGGTCCCGCTCGTCGCGGCGTCAAGCCGCACATCAAAGTCGCCATTGGCGATCCGGGTCGAGGCGTCGACCATGCGACCCATGGGGCTGATCCCCAAGCGGATCACCCACCACGCCACCAGTCCAAGTCCCGCAAGCAGTGCTCCGATGCCCAAGGCTTCGATCATGACGAGCCGTTGAGTCGCGGACCGGACGCCCTCGAGCGACACGGCCGTGATCTCCCAGCCGCTGGACAGGGGCTTGGCGAGCACGCGGTACTCGTGGTCGCCGGGGGCCCGCGACGTGAGGTAGGTCAAGGACGTGCGGCTCAGGTCCGCCGGGTTGATCACGGGAGCGTCGAACCGCTCTTCGCCGTACACGTTCGGCTGGAATTGCACCACCAGCGTTCCCGTTTCGGTGAGTAGCCCGCGCACCGCGTCGGAGGGCCGCTCGTTCCACCAATCCGTGGTGGTCGACGTCGAGGAACCGCTGGTCTCGTCATCGTCCGCGTCGCCTCCCGACACCACATAGTCGTCCGCGTCTCCCAACCCGGTCCCGTGGGACGGCCCCGAGAAGGCGAGCAGTCGGTCGTCGACTTGGCTCACCAGGTAATGCTGCGTGGTCACCGTCACCGCGACGGCGGCCATGATCGCCACCAGAGCGATAGCCGCCAGGCCCACGAGCACCCGCGTCCGCAACGACAACGCACGCGTGCGGGCCGACGGCTCGCCAGCGGTCATTGCGGCACTTTCATGGTGTAGCCCACGCCGCGCACCGTGTGGATCAGCTTGGGCTCGAACGCGTCCACCTTCTTGCGCACATAGCCGATGTACGTCTCCACCACCGAGGGGTCGTCGTCGGGCGAGTAGCCCCACACGTTGCTCAGCAGCTGACCGCGCGACATCACGCGCCCCGTATTCGCCATGAGGTACGCCACCAACTTGTACTCGGTGGGCGACAGGTGGATCTCTTCGCCGTTGCGCGTGACCTCGTGGGCCACGTCATCCAACGTCAGGTCGGCGAGCTTCATCACGGACGATGCGCTGGGCGAGGCGTCCACGCGACGCATCACGGACTCGACCCGGGCCACCAGCTCCTCGAGCGAGAACGGCTTGGCCAGGTAGTCGTCGGCGCCAAGGACCAGGCCCTCGACGGCATCGGCCGAGGTGTCCTTGGCGGTGAGGAAGATGACGGGCGTGCGATCGCCCGACTCGCGAAGCCGCTTGAGCATGCCAAAGCCGTCAAGTTCGGGCATCATCACGTCCAGCACGATCAGATCGGGGCGCGATTCCTTCGCGGCGCGCAGACCAGCACGGCCGTCTACGGCCTGTTGTACCTGGTAGCCCTCGAATTTGAGCGCCGCCACCAGCATGGTGCGGAGGTTGTCCTCGTCGTCCACCACAAGGATGCGTCGCTGAATCATGTCCCACAGTCAAGCACTCGATGCTCACATGTGGCTCAGAATCCGCCGCGATGTAGCCGAGCGTGGTTCGGCGCGTCGCACGCGTGGCACGCGTCGGGGCGGGCGGGGGCGAGTCCTAGTGCGCCGCCTCGGCGACCTCGATCAGGAAGGCGCGCACCGCGGTCCGCAGACGATCTGCGGCAAGGGGGTCGTAGTCCACGTAATTGGGGAAGGCGAACAGGTGGGCGCCGCCGGGGTACTTGAACACCTCGAGCGCGCCGGGGGGTGCGCTCTCGACGAGCGCTTCAACCTCGGCCGGTTCCACGGTCGGATCCTCGGCCGCATAGTGCACCTGAGCCTTCAGGCCCTTGGGCCACGGCGGGTTGCCGAACCATTCGGGGGAGCTCGCGGCGCCCACCAGGATGAGCCCCGCGACGCCCTTCTCTGTGAGTGCGGCGATTTCACTGGCGGCGGCGCCCAGGGCAAAGCCCATCAGCACCACGGGCTCATCAAGTTCACTCGCGATCGCCTGGAGAGCCTGCACCACCTTGTTCATCTCGATCGATTCGAGGCGCTGCAGGCCGGCTTCGAGGGTGTCAAAGGTGTCGCCGCCATAGAGATCTGGCGCGATGACTTCGTGACCCTCGCCCCTCAGCCACTCCGCCCACGATTCAAGGTTGGAGTCCAGGCCCAGAGCCGAGTGTGTAAGAACCACATTGACCATGGTGGGACCTCCCGCGGGAGTGCGTGTAGACAAAACACCCCTCCATCAGTGTCGCACGCGTCATCCATCCGCGGGCCGGATCGGGCCTTGCACGGCCGTTTGTTCGCGGAGGGTGGATACTGAGTTGATTCGCTTTTTTCGCAGGAGGTTCCATGCCACGCCCCGCAACTGACAAGCGCGAGCGGCTTGCCGATGCCGCTCTCCACCTTGCGTACCGACACGGCTTCGCGAGCACGTCCATCGCCGACATCGCCGAACACGCGGGCGTCGCCTCCGGTTCGGTGTACTACTACTTCAAGACCAAGGACGACGTGGGACTGGCCGTGGTGGATCGGCTCGCCGAGCGCTACCAGTCCGCGATCGAGACGTGGCGAGAACTCCCCACGCCTGAGGACCGCTTGGTGTCCTTCCTGGACCTCTACCGTGATGACATCGACTACGTACGCGCGTACGCCAGCGCGCTGGGCTCCATCGCCGCGCAACTGGCCACCCACTCGCCGGAGCTCGGCTCCGCCGCCGGCGCGGTGTTCTCCGCGTTGATCGATTGGGCCGCCGGCGAGTTTGTCGAGCTGGGTTTCTCAGACGCGGCGGCGCGGGCGCGAGCCACTCACCTGATCGCCGTCATGGAAGGTGCCGCGGCTTTGAGCCATGCGCTCGACGACCCGGATCCGCTGCAGCGCGAGGCCGCCCACCTGGAGCGCTGGGTGCGGCGCAGCGGCGAGTAGCCCCTGCCTGGCGGTGAGTGGCCCCCGCCTGCAGAACCGCGGGGTCTGCGCTCCGTTGTCCTACATAGTGAGTCGTCTAGGTGTTTACAGCCGCGCGATTGACTCAATGTCCTCGAGGAACTCCGCCACCACCGCAGGGGAAACTGTCGCGCGGGTGGAGCCGATCGCCTCCAGGTAATCGCTCGTCGTGGGCCCGCCCGGGGCGGCGCCCTCCGCTGGTGTGCCGCGATCCATGGCAGCCTCAAGCGCGGCCTGCGACGCCCGCCGCGCGGCGAACTCGATGTCGGCAGGGGTGAACCCCTCGGATGCCTCCACCAGCGCGTCCACATCCACCTGCCGGGCCGACGCCGCGGGAACGAACCGCTCCCAGATCGCGGCCCGGGCGTCGGCGTCGGGCAGGCCGATGGGGATCACGTAGTCGAAGCGCCCGTGGCGCAGGAACGCGCTGTCGAGCGAGCGGATGAAGTTGGTCGCGCACACCAGCAGTCGGTCGGGCCGGTCCCTGAAGGCCGGGATGATCTTCAACAACTCATTGGTGACACCCTGTAGCGGGGACGGCGGGTCGCCACGTCGGTGGGACGCGATCTCCTCCACCTCGTCGATCAGCACCACGGCATGTTCCAGCTTGTCGATCTCCTGGAACGTGTCGCGCAGCGCCCCCGCGAGACCCTTGGGGTCGGCGGCCAGGCGCGACGGGAAGACCTCGACAAAGGCCCACTCCAGGCGCGACGCGATCGCCTTCGCAAACGTCGTCTTGCCCGTTCCGGGCGGGCCGAACAGCACCACGGCGCGCGGCGGTGCGACGCCGTACTGCTCCGCGAGTTCGGGTTCGGCGAGCGGCATCACGAGCCGCTTCTCCAGAATCTCCTTCTCGCGGCGCATGCCGCCCACCGCGTCCCACAGGTCGCGGGGCAGGATGCGACCGCCAAGCTCAGCGAGGTGAGTGGCCTCGGCACGCTGGACGGGCACGCGGCGCTCGAAGTAGCGCAACTGCTTCTTCTCGGTGTACCCGGCGTTCTGGAAGGCCTTGGTGGGGATCTCCTCGGCTGGGACCAACGCGGACAGCACGTTCGGTCCGTACGCCGCGAGGCGCTGCTCGACCGCGCGCAGCATCTGGCTGCCGATTCCCTGAGAGCGTCGCTCCCCCACCACCGCGTGAAAGATCACCCACGCCTGGTTGTGCGCCACCCGCGCCACACACGCGCCGATGATCTGGCCGTCCTGGGACGTGGCCACCACGGCGACGTCTTCGCTGGCGGAGGTGAGAACCTCGGCGAGCGCGTAGACGGGTGCAATGCCCGAGGCGCGCAACTGTTCGTACAGGTGAAGAATGCCATCCAGGTCGTCGGTGTGGATATCGCGGATGCGCCAGGCCGTCATCGGTGCTCTCCTCAGGTTGTGCCGCCAGAGCGTACGCCCTGGGGTGCATCTTGGCTAGGCCATAGGAGGCACCTACCAGGGCATCGGCCGCGAGTCGTCACGAGTGGCATCGTCAGGGAGGTGCGGCAGGTCGCCGCCGTCGCCGCGGATGCACAGCCACCGCACGTTGCCGTCGCTGTCAGGGGCCGCGCGCCACGTGCGCATCACGCCCTGACCGACGCGGATGGCCGTGCCGGGGCCCACATCGATCACCTCGCTGTCCAGGCCCATCTGCCCTGTGCCGGCGAGGAAGATGTAGAGCTCCTCGTCGGAGGAGTGCGTGTGCCAGTAGCCCGCCTCCTCGCCCGGCTCCAGGCTGTTGGCGGTCACGCCGATGAACTGCATCGGCAACTCATGATCCAGCACGCGACGGCCCTCGCGCGATCGTTCGGGGACAAAGCCGCCGTAGAAGGCGCGCCACTCGTCGAGGCCACCCATGTCGATTCTCTGAAAGTCGCTCATCACCTCAGTGTGCCAGGCGTGCTGCGCGCCAGCCCTCCGGCGTGAGGCGCCACAATGGTCACAAGAACAAGCCAAGCCGGAAGAAGGAACGACGATGTTCACAGGAATCACCCCCGAGATCTGCGCCCGTGCATGGGACGCCCTCGTGCCGTCCATTCGTTACGCGTACGAGCAGGGCATCTTGCGCGGCTACACCGGCACGATCGTGCTCCTCAACCCCGCCAACCCCGACGGCGAGCCACTGTT
Organism: Demequinaceae bacterium UBA4004; assembly: GCA_002384765.1. The sequence goes on along the minus strand of DGBM01000288.1, from coordinate 850 downwards.
CACGGCGAACCTGGATGCGGACCCTGGCGAGTGGAGCGAATACGCGCTCGCCAAGGCGCGGCTCGCGCAGCGCACCGGCGTGGACACCACGCGCCTGCGCACCGACATGTCGCACCTGTACCAGCCGGGCGACGTCAAGTGGCCCGGCGGCATCATCCGCGACGGGCTCACCGTGGGCTTTTCGGGCGTGCAGGGCGAATACGACGAGATGATCGGCGAGTGGTTCGTGGCCGCCGTGCGAGCGATGTGCCGGATCGAGTTCTTCGGCCCCGAGGGGGAGCAGACGCAGCCGACGCCGTACTTGGGTCGCGAGGCATAGGCCCGGGCGCCTCGGCAGGGGCGAAGCCGGAGCCACACAACCCGCCTTCCGCGCGGGATCGCCTCTATGAGCCCACAAGCACGTCCCTCTCGAGTCGCGCGTACGAGGTCTCCATGCCGTCGGTCATGCCCGTCGCGAGCACCATGTCCCTCACCTCGGCGCTCGGGTAGGTGATCACGATGCTGAGTAGGGTTCCACCGATCACCGGGGTCAGCGTCATCTGGTTGGTGGTGCTGGGATAGTCGGTGCCGGTCATGTGCTCGGTGGTGACGGCGCGACGGGGCGGGACGGATTCGAGTAGCACGCCGTCGAAGCCAAAGCCCTCGCCTTCGCCCTCCGGTTCCCAGCAGTACCGGTACGTGTCGCCCACCTTGGTGGCAATCTCGCACACCGTCATGGTCCACCCGTCGGGGCCGAGCAGCCATCGCTTCATGAGGTCGGCGTCGTGGTGGGCGCGCCACACCTGCTCCACCGACCCCTGACTCGTGCCACCGCTGTCCCGGGGAGTGGCTTGTCCTGGATGTACCTGGG
>DGBM01000188.1:185-3209 GCA_002384765.1 Demequinaceae bacterium UBA4004 | reverse complement strand
GACCTCGACATCGAGGGCGACAAGCTGCTGACCATGCTCAACCAGCAGGCCGAGGCCACCGATCGACAAAACATCGAGGTCCGCAACTGAGGGAAGCGGAGCATCCAGAGCCGACGTCCAGGCAACGTTCAGGAGGCCGGCCAGACCGACGCGGTCTGCCCGGCAACGTTTACCACGGTCGGCCATCGGCTCCGGCGCCTCGGTCAGCGCGGATCTCGGCCGGGATCAGACCAGTGCTCCAGTATTCCCTCCAGCTCGCTGCGCAGGAATGCGATAAACGTTGCCGCTTCGGCTAATCGGTGGCCGCCACCGCGGTACGTCCCGAGCTCGACCGTGGCGGCCTCCAGCGCGTACTCCCACTGCTTGAGAACCGGGATCCAGGCGGACACGATCGTGCCGCAGACGTCGCCGTCGCTGACACGGTAGAGCTCGGCCCTCTTGCCTGGTTCGAGCTCTTTGACCAGGATCCGCCGCGCGGTGAGATAGCGCACCGCCCCCGAGATCGCGGCCGGACTGACCCGGAGTCCTTCCGCGAGCGCGGCGGCGCTGTAGCGGTCGGCGTCGTCGGCGAGCATGTAGGCCAACACCCTCGCGGGCATCCGCGGGATCCCGGCTTCGTTCAGAATCAGGGCAATGCGCTCGACTACCCGGAGCAGCCCCTCGCTCTCGTCCTGCCAGCGGCTCGGCAGCATCTGCTCACCATCGCTCATCGAGCCAGACCCATCCGACTGTGCCCTTGGGCCGGTCGCGGTCCGCTGGGGCCACTGCCTGGCCGACGACGTCGGCGCACCGGGGATGCCCGTGGCTGGCGCGGTCGCGGACGTCGGGCGTCCCAGACGCCGCCGGAGCATGCGACCTCCGCTCACCTGCGCTGCTGCGTGTCCAGCTCCCCCACCGGAAGGAGCCGGCCACGTCGCGCGGTTTGACCGCGGCACCGACATCAACCCGGACCGGGCGCTCCAGCCAACCCAGGGCCGATGGCCGCGAGCCAGCGTGGTGGCGTCGGCGTTCCGCCGAAGACACATCCGACCCTTGTGGTCCCAGCCATCGGACGGCCCGGGATTTCGGGGCACCCCTCACAGATCCACCTGCGAACCGCAGGCCCGGAGGAATCCGGGCTGTCGGGGTCTGTCTCAAGGTCGGTGCCAGCCCCGGCGCCTCCAGGCCCGGGACCGGCCGGGCCGGGCAGGCCCCTCGTTGAGGTGCGCTGGATCGCGTTCGCGGAGGTACTCCTCAACGTCGCCAAGCCCGCGGGCGATGTCTCGACGCAGCCTGCGCTCGGCAAAGAACCGAAGGCGGGGCGCAGGATGGTCGCGAACCCACTCCGTATACATGAACTGCCCCATGCACCAGCAGGCACCGAACGCGACGCTGCCAGCCACCAGCGTCCACCACACGACTGCCAACACATCCCACAGCGCGTTCCCCAGCTGCTGCCATGCCGGCCCGTACGGATCCCCGTATCTCACCTCACCCACCTCCAGCCGTGGCGGCCGAACCCGGGGGAACGCGATCACCCGTAGGTAGCGGTCGGTTTCAGGCTACGCCGAAATACATAGGAGGAAAAGGGTAGAAAGGGGCAGCCACCCGCCGCGCCACTCCGGCTCCACAGGGGCGTGCTCTCGGCTACCGATGGCGTGCCACGCCCGGCGTTGCCCCGTCCCGCACGGGTAGGGCGGGCCTGGCTGAGCGAGCTCGGGAGATCACCAGAATTGGCGCATGCACAGTGTCGCCTCCGCTTTCAGTCGTCGGTGCCCCACTGTCGTGGTGAGCACATACGCAGCGTCGTTGCCCTTCGAGCCCGGTCGTCCGAGACTGTCAGCAGGACCGCACCGGCCTCGACGAGGTGACGTGGTCCGACCAGTGGCCACGGGACCCATGAGGGTGTGTCACGCCTAGGCGTGTCGCTTCCCCTCTGTGAGCCATCAGCACTTCGACGGGCGGCCTTCGTGCGGAAGTAGTAGGTGGGTGGGTATGGAGCAAGCTTCTGGTGGAACGGCGGCAGCGGGAGCGGCGGCGGTGAGCACAGCACCCGCACGGCCAGGGCGCCGGCGGGGGCACAGTTCGACGCGCGAGGGGGTAGCTCGCGCGGCCCGCGAGCAGTTCGCCGCTGAAGGCTACGACCGCGTCACGCTGAGGGCGATCGCAGCACAGGCGGGGGTGGATGCCGCCCTCGTCGCATACTTCTTCGGCTCGAAGCGCGCGCTGTTCAACGAACTGATCGCCGCTTCTTCCGATTCGGCCGCGCTCCTGGCTCAGCTCCTCGACGGGGACTCGACACGCGTCGGCGAGCGCTTGGCGAGATTGGTAATCGAGGCACTCGATGAGAAGGGTCGGCGAGAGCGCATCCTCGGAACCATCCGCACCGCTGCGGTCGAAGCCGACACTGCTCGCATGATTGGCGACAAGTTCACGACTGAGCTGCTGGAACCGGTCGTGGCCCAGCTCGGCGCCGGGCAGGCACCATTGCGCGCGGCGCTCGTGATGTCGCAGATTCTGGGTCTCGCCGTGGCTGGCCACGTCGTCGGACTCGAGGATCTGACCTCGGCTAGCCAAGACGAACTGGTGGCCGCGCTTGCTCCCGCGTTGCATCGCTACTTGGTCGGCGACATCTCCTGAACGGCGCCTTAATCTGGCGTCGGCTTGGGGTCCGCTCTACCGCTACATACCGAGCAGCAGCGCCTATCCCGGAGCCACGCCAGGTCAGGCCGCGTGAGACATGTGCGCGCTCGGCACGCCCTCACCGTTATGGTTGGTACACGCAATCAGCAGGCTCGCAGACCGAGTTGGTGTCAGTGGAGGCCATCGAACAGGAGCTGACGTTGTTGGTGCGTCGCGCCCAGAAGGTGCATTTACGCGGTGGCCCGACCGAGCAAGTCGTGGAGAGGGCCGCCTACGGAATCCTGGCGTGGCTCCATGACACCGGCCCGCTGCGGCCCAGTGAGCTGGCAGCACACTTCCACCTGGACGCCTCAACGATCAGCCGACAGGTCGCCTCCTTGGAGCAGGCCGGCCTGGTCACGC
>DGBM01000188.1:0-128 GCA_002384765.1 Demequinaceae bacterium UBA4004 | reverse complement strand
CGCCGGCCTCGACAAGCACCTGACTTTGGACCCGCACACAGTAGAGCGGCGCCAGCGATGAGCACGCCGTCCTCCCCTGACGCCGACCTGCCCGGGGCGCCCGACGAGCAGGTGATGCCGGACCTGAC
>DGBM01000193.1 GCA_002384765.1 Demequinaceae bacterium UBA4004 | reverse complement strand
CGCTACGCCGACTACCTGCCCGAGGACGGCTTCACGGTCCTCAACCAGATCTCGACGGTCGGCGCGTTCCTGTTGGCATCATCCACGCTGCCGTTCTTCTGGAACGTGTACAAGACGGCCAAACACGCACCCAGGGTCACCGAGGACGATCCGTGGGGCTACGCCAACTCTCTCGAGTGGGCCACCAGCTGCCCGCCGCCGCGCCACAACTTCGTGTCGATCCCGCGTATCCGCTCGGAGCGTCCCGCGTTTGACCTGCACTACCCGCAGGTGGCCGCGATCGACCACCACACGGCGGGGGACAGCAATCTCGACAAGTCGGCAGTGAGCTAGGAGCCAAGACATGAAACTTGAAGCCAACGTCTTCCTCATTCCTGGCGCGTTCTTCCTGCTCGTCGCGATCGTCTACGGATTCCTGACCGACTTCCAGGAGCTGGTGGGCTTCCCGGCGATCCTGCTGTCCGCGGGCCTCGCGGTCATGATCGGCGTCTACTTTCGGATGCTCACCAAGCGTCATGGCGACCGTGCCGAGGACCGTGAGGACGCCGCGATCTCCGAAGAGCCCGGCGACCAGGGCCTGTACGCCCCGTGGTCCTGGTGGCCGCTCGTGGTCGCCGTGGGGTGCGCGCTCGGCTTTGTTGCCTTGGCAGTGGGTTGGTGGGTGATGGTGCCTGCCACCATGGTGTCCGTCATCGGCCTGGTGGGCTGGGTCTTCGAGTACTCCACCGGGCGTTTCGCACACTAGTTCCAGGACGCAGGCCCCTCTCCGCTACCGCCGAGGTCCAAGCTGGCTCCCCGACCCTGGTACTTCCGTTGGCCCGGAACGGGGGACATGACGACCCCATCGTCGCCGGTCGATTCGTGTGATGACTGAGAGTCATGAGGGAAGGATTTCGCTCCAACGATCGCGGCAGGGGAGTATCGGTCCGCACGGTGGACGTGTCCAAGATTTATCGGCTCGGACAGGTGGAGGTGCCAGCCCTGAAGTCGGTGTCGGTCGAGATCATGGCCGGGGAGATGATCGATATCACTGGCCGGAGCGGTTCGGGCAAGAGCACCTTGCTGCGCCAGCTAGGGCTCCTCGATCGGCCGACGACGGGGCGAGTGCTACTTGAAGGCGAGGATGTCACCGGGATGAGCGAGTCTCGGCGGTCGCAGTTGCGGCTGACGCATCTGGGCTACGTATTTCAGGAGTATGCGCTGATCCCCGAACTGACTGCTTGCGAAAATGTCTATCTACCAGCAATGATGCGCGGCGCATCGAGAGCTCAGTGTAGGCAAAGGTCTTGCGAGTTGCTCGAGACCGTGGGCTTCGGTGACCGTGTGAACCACCGGCCAAAGGAACTGTCGGGCGGCGAGCAGTAGCGCGTCGCGATCGCGCGCGCACTCGTCAACGAGCCCAGCATCGTCTATGCGGACGAACCGACCGCCAACCTGGACTCGGCCGCAGGCCGCACAGTGATGGAGACGCTGGCCCGCCTGAATGCGCAGATGGGCGTGACGGTGGTCTTCGTCTCGCACGCTGCTGAAGACCGTGCCTATGCGAGCAAGACGATCACGCTAGCCGATGGCATCGTCGAGTCAGAGGAGGGCTCGTGACCGCCACACGCACGCTGAGGGTGGCGGCCTTCCTGGCGGGCCGATCTCTGGCTCGCGGAAACCTGGGCGTCACGATGATGTCTGTCGCGATGATTACCGCCGTGTTCGTCAGCGTCATGTTTCTGCCGTCGCTGATTCGTGGCGAGGCGACCGCGATCACGAAGCAGGTCACCGGCACGCTGACGGGAGACCTGACTATCACCGCTGCTGGCGCACCCGCGATCAGCGATGCCGACACGTATCTGGGCCAGATCCGGGCCACCGAAGGGGTCGCTGCTGCCACCGGGATCACGCGCGTTGGAACCAAGATTGCTCACGCGGGCGAATCGGGCGTATGGGGGGTCGAGGCCATCGACCCTGACTCCTTCGCCGAGGTATTCACCACCCCTGCCCGCCTCATCGAAGGCGAGTGGCTTTCCGCCGACGACGCGCGAGGCATCGTGCTGGGCGTCGATATCGCAGGGACGGACTTGAACGATCTGCGCGGGTATGCGGGCTCCCTCAAGACCGTGCACGTGGGCGACACGGTGGACGTGACGCTCATGGGAGGCGGCGTCTCAGCGTTCCAAGTGCGCGGAATCTACAGAAACAACTTCGTGCTCAGCGACAGCGGTGCATTCATCCCCGGCGCCGCTACGGAACAGCTCGCACGGAGTGACTTCGCGGGCAGCGTCGAGCGCATCGTGGTGGCTGCGGAACCAGGGGTGACGTCCGCCGAACTCGTCCACAGGATAGGGCCGATCCGCTCGGATGTGGAACTTCACACACCGGACCAGCTGGCAGGCGCCATCCAAGACCAACTCGACACCTTCGACCTGATCGACTCGATCATGCGCTCCATCTCCCTCCTCGTCGCCGCGATCACCGTCTTCATCATCACGTACGTCGATCTGGTGGGCAGGCGTCGTCAGATCGGTATCGAACGCGCCATCGGCATCCGGTCGTCCGCCATCGTCACCGGCTACGTGCTCAAGTCGCTACTGACCGCGACGGTGGGCACTGCGGGCGGGTGGGCGCTGTTTCGGTTCTTGATCATGCCGCTCGTCGAGCGCCACCCATTCCAGTTCCCCACCGGGCCCTCGGTGCTCGAGACGTCCCCAGGCTCCGCGCTGCAAACTGTCGTCATCCTTCTGACGGTCGCGGCGGTCTCGGCCCTCATCCCGGCAGTACGGACCGCGCAGATGCGCATCCTCGACGCTATCTGGGGAAACTAGGCACGCACTCTGCCACTCTTGCGCTCGGCCAACGCGATATGAAAATCTGACATATCCGTTCATGTCCAGTAGACGGGGACAACGTGGCAGACGCCCAGACAGACCAGCCAAGAATGTCGCCATGGCGCATGGTCGTTGGTTTGGGGCTGGTGAGCCTGACGGTCGACATGGTGGCCGACGGCGCGCGGTCCATCAGCGGCCCGTTGCTTGCCCAATTGGGCGCCTCGGCACTTGCAGTCGGCGCGATCACCGGGGCAACGGAGGCGGCGGGGTTCACCCTCAGACTGGTGAGCGGTCCCTTGGCCGACCGTACGCGACGCTATTGGGACTTCACCTTCATCGGTTATGCGCTCACGGCGTTGAGCGTGCCGCTACTGGCCATCACGCCGACGCTGGGGGTCGCGGGGCTCTCGGTCGCCGCTGCACTGCTGTTCACCGAACGTGTGGGAAAGGCGATACGGAGCCCGGCGAAGACCGTACTGTTGGCCGATGCCGCTGGTGCCGTCGGCCGGGGTCGCGGGTTCGGGGTTCATAAGACGTTGGACCAGGTGGGGGCATTCCTCGGTCCGCTGGTGGTGGCTGGCGTCATTGCCTTGACGGGCGTGATGTGGCCAGCCTTTCTTGTCCTGATTATCCCTGCCGCTATCGCGATGCTTCTCTTGGTGCGGCTACGGCGGCGCGTCCCAGATCCGAGCGCATACGCTCGCGCGCCCGAAGCCGCGCGCTCGAACCAGGTCGAGGCGCGCTCCACAGTGACCGCGAACACACGCGGTGGACTCCACGTGACCTTCATGCTCTTTGCAGTCTCTTTCGCTCTGTCCACGTTTGGCATGGTCGGCTTCGGCGTGATTTCCTTCCACCTCGCCGACTCTGGAATCGTCGAATTGTCCGTGATCCCGCTCATCTTCGCGCTTGGCATGCTCGCCGCGGCTGTCTCCGCACTCGTCAACGGTTGGGCCTACGACCGCATCGGTGCGTCGGTCATGCTCGTGGTTCCCGTGCTCGTGGCCTGCATCCCGGCTTTGGCCCTGTCCACGGTGGTACCTGCCGCAGTGGCCGGAGTGGTCGTGTGGGGGGCTGCGGTGGGCATCCAGGACTCGACGGTCAAGGCATTGGTCGCAGACCTCGCCCCGTCGGGTCGGCGCGGGACCGCCTACGGAGTCTTCGCAGTCCTGCAAGGGGCGACCACTTTTGCGAGCGCCACGCTCGCTGGAGCGCTTTACCACGACCGGGCACTTCTCACCGGCATCATTGCCGCGGCACAGCTGTGCTCCTTGGTGCTACTCATCACCGTGATCCGGCGCCGACGCAGGCTTGAGACCCCCAAGGCCCCGTCGGAGTAGAGCACCAGGGCGTGAACCTCAGTTCTCGCCTCACAATCGGCTGGCTAGAGCCAGTTCTTCACGGCCTCGCTGAGCACTAGCTCGTATGGCAATTGCGCGATCTCTTCGGCGCAGGTCTGAACCCTGCGGCGTCGGGCGAGTCGCACCAGACAGTCCCACGGGTGTTCGGGATCGATGGCGGAGAGTTCCGGAAGCACGACGCCACGCATGGCGCGGAGCAGCTCGTCGGCGCTGAGGGCCTCGTGGACGTCGCTGCAGGGCGCTCCGATTGTGAACTCCAGACCCTCACGCAACGGGACGCGATTGCCGTCCTCAAGGAGCAGGAACTCGCGCACGGCAAAGCTTTGACAGTCGGCCGACGTAGACGCGCTGCGGACGAGATCGCATTCGGCGGTGATGGCGACGGGGTGTGGGGCATCCGAGCGACGGTCGGGGGGAATCGGCCCGGCAGTCGCCAAGGCGTAGCGCCGCGGGTGGGTGCTCCACCGTTTTGCCGGAGGCACAGTATCTCCTTGATGCTCGTCGTTGAGCGCACGCGCCTGTCACGGTCTGCAATGACCGCAGTTGGGTCCATAGTCTCAAGGAGCGCCGCACACAGTCCGGGACCTTGGGCCATATGAGGCG
>DGBM01000145.1:30851-47753 GCA_002384765.1 Demequinaceae bacterium UBA4004 | reverse complement strand
GCGGTGGCACTGGAACATCGCACCGCCCTGTAAGCGTTACTAGGAAACCTGCTTAGTTACACTTATAGATATAACTGTTATCATGGTGGTGCACAAAAAACAGATGGGAAGGTCCTTTGACTCGCGATAGCGCCTGGCCCGCCGCCGCTCACGAGGCACGTCCATGGGCAACCAACCCCGATCAGCGAGGACCCTCCGGCAACCGGCCCAATCAGGCCGACCGGATGCTCACCGAGATTGTGGTGGAGATCCCCGCCCAGATCGCCGACCATGCTGTCGCCTTGTCGCCCGCAGTCAACGCGGAGCTGGAGCACGCCGTCACGTCGATCACCCGTATCGAGAGCCGCTCCGACCACCTCGCCGGGCTCGGCGAGTTGCTGGTGCGCAGCGAGGCCGTGGCCTCATCCAAGATCGAGCATGTCTACTCAAGTCTCGACGATCTCGCACGCGCTTCGATTGGCGCCGATGCCGCCGCAGGGGCGCGTTCCACCGTCGCCGCCAGCCGGGCACTCACCGCTCTCGCAGCGTCCTGCGCCGGCAGGCCTCTTACACACGCCGCACTGCTGACCGCCCATCACGTGCTGCTTGCCGGCGACCTCTTAGAAGGGCAGCACGCGGGTCAGTACCGGCCCGTGCAGAACTGGGTAGGGGGCTCGGATTTCTCGCCGCGCGGCGCACTGCACGTCCCACCTCCACCGGACCTCGTGCGGCCGCTCTTGGAAGACCTCATCGCGTTCGTGGCACGCACCGACGTGCCGGTGGTGGCCCAAGCCGCAATCGTCCACGGCCAGTTTGAGGCCATCCACCCGTTCACCGACGGCAACGGACGCATCGGCAGAGCCCTCATTGGCGCCGCGTATCGGCACCGGGGGCTGACCTCAGCAACCACTGTGCCCGTCGCCGCCGCGATGCTCGCCGATACCGACGCCTACTTTGCACACCTTGCCAGCTACCGCGCCGGCGACCTCGAGCCGCTGGTGCGCTACGTCGCGCACTGTACCTCCGCCGCGGCCGAGGCCGCACTCGTGACGGCCGACGGCCTCGCCGAGCTCCCACGTCTGTGGCACGAGCAGGTCACCGCGCGCCGCGGCTCCTCCACCCGGACCCTGATCGACGCTCTCCTCACCGCGCCCATCCTGGACATCGCCCGGGCCGAATCGGTCACGGGCGCCAGCCGCCCCCGCGCCTACGACGCGCTCGACCACCTCACCAAGGCGGGAGTCCTGAGCGAGATCACGGGAGCCTCGCGCTCACGTGTCTGGGTAGCGTCGGCCGTCATGGACGAGCTTTCCGAGCTCGAGGAACGCATCGGCCTCCGCAGCGCGCCTGGAAACGAATGGCGATGAGTCGCCCCGGTTCGCTGACGTGCCCTCGCACGTTCGCCGCTCCCACGCATTGTGCGGCTACCCGCCGCGGTGAAAGCCGCCGCCACTCGCCCACGTCGTAATCTGAGGGGGACTCATGCGGGCGCGAATGAGAGTGAGGAGGCCTCGCACATGCTCAGGTACTCGGGTGCGGTCGCGCATGCGGACTGGATCGTTCACAGCGACACCGAGCCGGGCCGCCTCATTGCCTTCGGGCCCGCCGGGTTTGACGCCTATGCGCGCCTGAGGTTCCTGCGGGACCCTGCCTACGTGGGAGAGCCCGAAGGCGGAACTGATCCACTCGACATCTCGCCTCGCATGCAGCTCGAGACCCTCGTTCGCGCGGTCGATGCGCTGATCCCGTTCACGAGTTCGCCCAATCCCGGCTACTTCTGCGTCTGGGACAGCGGTGTGCCGATGACGTCGCCGGTGCCACGCGGGAACGCGCGCATCGAGGTCCCCCTACGAGACTCGTTCCTCATCGAGGGTCCACTGGCGGAACTCGGAGCGTGGTACGACAATCTCGGCCTCAACCCGTACGACCATCCATCCTTCATCTGGCCAGCCGATCACGCGTGGTGCATTGCGGCAGACGTGGATCCCCACTGGGCAGGGGTGGGGGCCAGCGCCCCCGCGATTTCGCGCCTGCTCGCGGTGCCTGGGCTCGACTGCGTGGCGGCCGATCCGGCTGCGCCGGTCGCTCGGTACGACTAGGCCTCGACGGCGCCGACCACCCGACCCGACCGAGCCATCGTCGGCGCAGCGAACGCTAGCGTCGGCCCACCCTGCAACGTCGACGGTACCCGTCCATATTCGAGGATGTCGCGACATCCCGAAATATGGACGCCCGTTGTTCAAGGAAGTCACTCAGGCGGCGCCTCCGTGACGAGGCTCCAGTACCGGGGCCCCAAGCCGCCCGATGACGATACCTGCGCATTTCGTGATATGAGCCTGCGATCATACGATCCAACAATATGATCACTCTTGCTCATTCACAGTTGTGAGTGTATCGTCATATTCATGAGCGCACAGGTACGTCTTCGTCGGCCCATGGACGTCAGCCAGGTGGTCGCCGCCTCGCGCCGGGCCGCCGGTCTCACCCAGGCCCAACTGGCCTCACGCGCGCGGGTGTCTACGCGGTGGCTCTCCATGTTTGAAAACGGCAAGACGCCTGGCGCAGAGATCAGCAAGGTGCTCGGCGTGCTTGCCACACTCGGGGTCGACCTCGTGGCGACGGTGGACCTGGACCTGGACCCCAAGGACTGACATGGCCGCCTCGCTCTTCGTGTTCCTGCACGGCCGCCGCATCGGGACGCTGCAGCGCAAGACCGCCAACGGCGTGGAGTTCCGCTACGCACACGACGTCCCTCTCGACATCTCGCTCTCACTGTCGATGCCGTCGGCACCCCGCAAGCGCTACTCGGCGGACAAGGCGTCCCCGTTCTTCAACGGCCTACTGCCCGACGGCCCCGACGCTCGCCTGCGCATGGCGCGATCCTTTGGCAGCCTCGATACCTCCACGTTCGCACTGCTCGACAAGGGCGGTCTCGACTGCGCCGGAGCCGTACAGGTCTACCGCGAGGACACGTTGCCGGAGGGCTCCGGCGGGCTGATTCCGGTCTCCGATGCGCACATCGGTGCCCGCCTGCGCGCGATGCTTGGCGACGAGTCCGGGCCGGTCGAGCCTCTTGAGTACGACGAGCACTGGTCGGTCAGTGGAGCCCAACACAAGATGGCGCTGCGCTCCGAGTCCGGAACGTGGCACGTGGCAATCGGGACCGAGCCGCACAGCCACATCATCAAGCCTGGTATTGGCTCGTTCGCCGGCGTGAGCGCCGGAGATCAGGCCCTGGTCGAGCACGTCACCATGTCGGCAGCGAGGGCGCTGGGGGTGGACGCGGCACAGACCAGCTACTACGAGTTCGACGGCACCCCAGCCGTCATCGTGGAGCGATTCGATCGCTACCGCGACAACGCGGGCATGCTGCGACGCATCCACCAAGAGGACGTGTGCCAGGCCCTCGGAGTGGACTCGACCGCCAAGTACGAGGCGGACGGCGGCCCTGGGCTCTCCTCCGTTGCTGGCGTGCTGTGGTCGGCCGTCGCTGTGCCCGCCGACGCAGAGGCCAATGTCGCACGCTTCGCGATCATGGTCGCGTTCAACTACCTGAGCGAGAGCTCCGATGCACATGCGAAGAACTACGCACTGATGTACGACGAACGCACCGAGGTCAACCTCGCACCCATGTACGACGCCGCATCCGGAGCGATAGCTTCGCGTCCCGATGGCTCGCGACGGTTCCCCCGAGCAGCCATGTCAATCGGTGCCCAGCGAGAGTTCACCCGTGCGACCGGGAGCGACTGGGCGGCGGCCTTGCGTGGCGCGGGCCTGTCCCTGAACGGCACCGGCGGCGAGATCGTGCGCGATCTCGTGGCGAACATGCCGGACGCTTTTGTCGACGCGATCCGCCGCAGCGAGGCGCCTTTGACGGCTCAACAGCGGCTCCTCGACTCCGGCATGATCGAGCGGATCGCGGAGTCTTGCGACGTCGCGCGCGAGGCGCTCGCCTAGTCGGAAGCAGTCGCCGGTGTAAACGGGCTCTGATTTTCGGGGATCTCGACCCCATCTGACTTCAACCCGCCGCACTCACCCCACACTCAACGGCGAAGAGCCCCTCTGAGGCTCGTTGAAAAGCAATTCCCCGTTCGCGTCAGGCGGCAAACAAAAAGCTTTCGTGTCGCCTATTGCTAGGACGAAGGTCCGGGTGTTAACTGTGCTCTGCGAGCAATGATGCTCGCCCAGAAAAGGAAAATCGAGGGTGGGGAAATTATGTCTATTCACGCGTCACGAACCGTCTTTACATCGTTGATATCTATCGTGGCACTTGTGGGAGCAGCCACCGCCGCGACTGCTGCTGCGAGCGAACCCAACCCGGACGCACTGGCGGCGACCGCGCAGTGCTCGTCAGGGCTGACCACCCTCCCCGACGCGAGTTCCAAGGAACTCGTCGAAGGCGTGGTCTACTCCGACGTCTACGAGATCGGTGACGACTGCTCGACGTCGATCGTCAGCCACACCGAGGTCCCCGACGTGAAGGGGGCTTCCGCATCGGCGATCTCGGCCATCGCACCTTCTCCACAAGCGGTGGTCTACACGTCGAACGTCATCCACTCGAGCCAGACACTTCAGGACGCGGTCAACCTCGACATCTCGCGTTTCCGCTATGCCCACGAGGCCACCGTTCAGTCGGGCACGGGCTTGTCTTACGTGAAGTTCACGACGTGGCGGATGGTCAACTCGTGGAACGGCAACCTAGCGTGGAACCACGCGAGCACGCCTTCATACGGGCCGTACACCAGCACGTACACCACCAGCGCGGCTACCGCTCAGGCATCCGGTGCGTTCCACAGTGACTTCCTGTGGTGCAATCTGCAGCCAGGGCAGAACTTCACGCTCTACACGACGCTTACTCGCTCACCAGGCTCCTACTCAGCGTCGTTCTCCCAGTCCAAGACTTGCTCGCTCACTCACATGGCGACAGCCAAGAAGATGAACACCACGTACAACCAGTGGTAAGTCACGCATCAGCCCCCGCTCGAGCGGCAGGGCGACTATCTCTCCTCGTAGTCCTCCTTTCCCAGCTCGTCGGTTGCACCTACCCTTCGCCCGTTGCTCCAAGCACGGGCAAAGGGTGGGGACTCGACTCAACGCCAGATGGCTTCCAGCAAGTGGGGTTCGCGGAATTCCCAAATGGCCTCGACATACCTGATTACCGGCTGCAGCTGCTTCAGAACGATGAAGAAGGCGTCGTTGGTATCTATACGGTTCAAAGCGAGCAGGCATGCGAAGAGGGTCCAGTTCAGTTGAGGGAGAACCTTCCTGGGCTCAGCATTTGCATGGGCGGTTGGCAAGTAGTTGTCGCCTCGAGGCAAGGGGATCTTGAACAGGTTGCTGAAGAGTTGTCGTTGAGCAACGACGGGACAGCAAGCATTCCTGGCTACGGCGCGGTCGCGGACCAGAGTCACGCACGCGTGCCGGGGTTCGGATCGCTACCAATCTCTCCATATGACACCGGAACTGTCGCTGCATACGTCTTGGATGGGACTGGGGTGGACGGCGTGGACCAGCAGTCAATCGCTGTCGGTGGATACGCGGCGCAGCCCGGCGATCTCGATGTGCTCGACTGGTGGTTCGACACCGTCGCTGGGCGTACAGACGAGGGCGAACGGGCCACCTACACATTCCCGGCGCTGGGTGCGGCTGACGGCCAGCCAGTACCGGAGGCGCGGCTTGTAGTCGAGGTGCGCGGCGACTGGATCGTAATGGTCAGAACTACGGATGGCGTTGAGCTGACCCCGGAGAGTATTCTGGACGGAGTCGAAGTCGTCAGCACAGAACAACTGTCGAGCTATTGATTTTGCAAAGACCCGAATCGTTGGGTCCGACTAGAAATTTGGAGACTGCTATGCGTATTGAGCACGAAGCGCTTGCGTCATATTTGAGAAAAGGGATAAAGGCCCTCGCTCTAATCGAGGCCGTCGAAGGCGTCGTGTACCTCGGTTTGGCGGGGTGGGGCAGTGCGAATGCGATCTTGGTCGCACTGGCTGTTCTCGGTGTCCTTGGAGCGGCAGTCGTATGGCTGTCCCGCGGGATGGGGTTCGTTTGGCTCGGTGCGCTCCTGGTGGTCGCGGCACCCTCGGTTGTCTACCCGCTCTCAGCCCTTCTACTACTCTGCGTGGCTGCATCGGCCACCGTGGCAGGTGTCGAGCGTCATCGTCGGTCGCATCTGGTCCCTCTGAGCTAGGCCAGACTCAAACCGGTTCCGACCGAGGGTGCGCCAGCGGCCGCCAAGGAACTCCAGGGCCAGGAGCCCGCGGCGCGCGACCGGCGGTCGGCGGCCGGGGCTTTGGGGCTGGTGCGCGCGCTGCACGCCGAGGTAGGCGAACGGGTAGATGTCGACGAGTTGTTCGGCTGACCCACGCGGGCCGTGAGGTCGGGTTCCAACGCAAGCACCGCGTCGGCGTCGCGCAGCAGCACGCCCAGCCAGCCGGGGCCGTTGTCGATCCACCTGGCCTCCACCACGTCCTTGGCCGTGACGCCCAGGACGGCCAGCGCGACGGCAAGGTCGGCGTCGGCCACCGGGCCCGAGCGGATCAGCGGCGGCGCGGCAAACGCGAGCGCGTCGTCGTCGATCTTCACCGGCACCAGCCCCACGCCACATTCCTGCACCACCCGGCCCGGCGCGCGCGGCACTCCCCCGGCATCCAGCCACGCGCGCGCCGTGCCCAGCGTGGGGTGGCCCGCGAACGGCAACTCCGTGGTGAGCGAGAAGATGCGCACCCGGTAGTCGGCGGCGGGGTCCGTGGGCGGCAGCACGAACGTGCACTCCGACAGGTTGGTCCACGCGGAAAACGCGGCCATCTGCTGGGTGGTCAACCCGTCCGCATCAAGCACCACCGCGAGGGGGTTGCCGGACTGCGGCGCACTTGAAGGGAACACGTCGATCATGCGAAACGGGCGGGTTGTCATGCAGCCGACGCTACCTGGCGGGGATGCGGCCAGTCAGGGCGCGGTGGTACCGCGCCGGGGAGTGGATATGTCCCCACAAGAAACTCAACAGGTTGACCTTCTTGGCTATGAACTTCCTGCTACGGTCGACAAGAATCGATGCTTGGAGGTGCGTGATGACGCGCAGAAGGCTTCTGCCGTCGCCGGACAAGGTGCTGTGGGGATTCGCCCTCGCATTGGGGACCTTGGCCGTGGTGGCGTTGGCACTCGTGATCTGGTTCTTCGGCATGTACAAGATCGCGCCGGACGTCACCGGGGACTCGGTGGACGAGGCCGCCCAGGCACTCCACGACGCGGGGATCCCCATCGACATCACCGGCGCGGACGGCACGGTCGTCGACCAGCACCCCAGCGCAGGCGAGCGCTGGTTCCGGTACCAGAACTTCATCCTCACCTACACCGATGCCTCCGGCACCCACACGGTCGGCGGGCCAGACGCCAACAAGCCATAGCCGTCAGCCTGCGAGCGTCCCGTGGGCCGCGAGGCGCGGTCATGTCCGAGTCGGTGTGCGCGGCCGACGCCGCGGGGATCGCCGGCAAGCAGGGCGTCCGGGGTGAAGTCGCCCTCGGTGGCAGAGATGTGCGGCGCAGACATAAGTCCGAACCTCGCCACCACCCCCGTCAGCGCAGATCGAACCGATCAAGTTCCGTCACCTTGCCCCAGGCCGCCACAAAGTCGCGCACAAACTTCTCCGCGGCGTCGTCGCTCGCGTAGACCTCAGCGAGCGCGCGCAACTCGGAATTCGAGCCGAACAGCAGGTCGACACGTGTGCCGCGGCCCACCAGCTCATCCGAGCCGTCCTTGCGACCCTCGAACGCCTGTGAGTCAGGGTCCAGCGGCTTCCAGGTGTTGCCGAGCTCCAGGAGGGAGACAAAGAAGTCGTTGCTCAGCACGCCTGGCCGGTCGGTGAAGACGCCATAGGGCGAACCGTCCCAGTTGGCACCGAGCACGCGCATGCCGCCAACGAGCACGGTCATCTCCGGTGCACTGAGGGTGAGCAGGTTCGCCTTGTCTATCAGCTGGTGCTCTTGCGGAAGCGTGGCGAGCGGACCGTAGTAGTTGCGGAAACCGTCGGCGACAGGCTCCAGGTAGCCGAACGATTCGACATCGGTCTGCTCCTGTGTCGCATCGGTGCGTCCCGGGTGGAACGGCACCTCGACATCGAGGCCGCCCTCCTTCGCGGCCTTCTCGACGCCAGCGTTGCCCGCCAGCACCACAAGATCCGCCAGCGACACCTTCTTTGCGCCGTCACCCTGGGTGCCACCAGCCTGCGCGCCATCGAACGACGCCTTGATGCCCTCGAGCACGGAGAGCACCTTGGCGAGTTGCTCGGGGTTGTTGACCTCCCAGTTCCGCTGCGGCTCGAGGCGAATACGCGCCCCATTGACGCCGCCCCGCTTGTCGCTGCCACGGAACGTCGATGCGGCCGCCCAGGTGGTCGCCACCAGTTCGGCGACCGTGAGCCCCGAATCGAGCACCTGCCTCTTCAGCTCGGCCGCGTCGGCGGCGTCGATGAGCGCGTGATCGACAGCGGGAACCGGGTCCTGCCAGATGAGCTCCTCTTGCGGAACCTCGGGCCCGAGGTACCGCGCGACGGGGCCCATGTCACGGTGGGTGAGCTTGAACCAGGCGCGAGCGAACGCATCGCCGAACGCGACAGGGTCCTCCGCGAAACGGCGGGAGATCTTGTCGTATTCGGGGTCAACACGAAGGGCAATATCGCTCGTGAGCATGCGGGGTTCACGGCTCTTGTTCGCATCGTGCGCCATGGGCACCATGTCCGCACCGCCATTGTTGACGGGGCGCCACTGGTGCGCTCCGGCGGGGCTGTCAAACAGTTCCCATTCGTAGGCATACAGAATGTGGAAGTACTCGTTGTCCCACCGGGTCGGGTGGTACGTCCACGTCACCTCAAGGCCGCTGGTGATCTGGTCATCGCCCTTGCCGGTGCCGTAGTTGTTCTTCCAGCCGAGACCCTGCATTTCCAAGCCGGCCGCCTCGGGGTTCTCCTCAAGGTTCGAATCGGGTGCCGCGCCATGGGTCTTGCCAAACGTGTGACCGCCGGCGATGAGCGCGACCGTCTCCTCGTCGTTCATCGCCATCCGCTTGAACGTCTCACGGATGTCCTGGGCCGATGCGAGCGGATCCGGGTTGCCGCCCGGGCCCTCGGGGTTGACGTAGATCAAACCCATCTGCACCGCGGCGAGCGGGCGTTCCAGGTCGTGATCGGCCGAATAGCGCTTGTCTGCGAGCCAGGTCGACTCTGGACCCCAGTAGACGTCATCGTCCGGCTCCCATACGTCGGCGCGACCGCCCGCAAAGCCAAAGGTGTTGAGCCCCATGTTGTCGAGCGCGACGTTGCCAGCGAGGATCATGAGGTCGCCCCACGAGATGGACTGGCCGTACTTCTTCTTGACGTCCCACAGGAGGCGCCTGGCCTTGTCTAGCCCGACGTTGTCCGGCCAGCTGTTCAGTGGCGCGAACCGCTGCATGCCTGCACCGCCGCCGCCCCGGCCGTCCATCACACGGTACGTGCCAGCGCTGTGCCACGCCATCCTGATGATCAGCGGACCGTAGTGACCGAAGTCGGCAGGCCACCAGTCCTGAGACGTGGTGAGGGTCTTGGCGATGTCGGCTTTCACTGCGTCGAGGTCGAGGCCCGCGAAAGCGGCGGCGTAGTCGAAGTCCTCGCCCAAGGGATTGGCGACCGCGGGGTTCTTCTTGAGGATGCGCAAGTTCAGCTGGTTGGGCCACCACCGCTCATTCGCGGACCCGCTCGTCGGGTGCGGCTGCCCACCTGGTAGCACGGGGCAGGAGGCCTCATCGACGGGAGTGTCGATGGGTGTCGTCGCCTGGTCGACGTCGGTGGAGTTCTCGCCAATCGGGGCGGCAAAGTTTTCGGGATCAGACATGAGGCTTCCTCTCTCAGGAATGGTGAGGCCGCGGGCCGCTCAACCCGTGGTGGTCTTGGTGGTGTCGGTGGTCGTGGTGGTCGATGCGCACGCGGCGCACAGTCCCGAGTAGGTGACTTCCGCCTGGTGAACGACGAATCCTTGGGTCTCCGACGGCGTCAGACACGGCGCGTGTCCTACCGCGCAGTCGACATCGCTGACCGCGCCGCATTGCGTACAGACCAGGTGGTGGTGATTGTCATCGACCCGCAACTCATAGAGTCCGGGGCTCCCGGCAGGCTCGAAGCGGCGCACAATCCCGGCGGAGACAAAGTCGCTCAGTGCGTTGTAGACAGACTGCAGGCTTGCCTTGGGAAACACTGCCGCGACACTACTCAGCACATCGTCAGCGCTCGCGTGCGGGCGATCGTGTAACGCTCTGAGCACCGCGCCCCGCGGCTTGGTGAGCCGCAAACCCGCGCCGCGAATGACCTCCGCAACGTCCGCGTCGAGCGGTGCCTGCGTCGATGTGGTCATCTACCGAGTATTGCACAATCTTGAGTCATTCAAAATATTGGACGCCGACGTTGCCGCCCGGTGAAGGATGCGGCGCACCGCCCTGCAGCTCGCGTGGTCACGCGACCATCGCCTCCACCGGTTGCTGCGTCGTGGGCGAGCCTGTGCCACCTCCCAGTGGGGGCAGCCGTCGACGTACAGCAGCTGAACGCGCATATTCCACGTGTGCGACGGGACGGACGTCTTGGCGGCCCCTGTGCCGCGCACGACCGTCGGCATGCGAAACTGCCTCCCATGCCCGTCCCCAGCCACCGCGTCGCCGAACGTCTCGCCCACGATTTTGGGACCAGCACGCCGCCGATGCTCAACACGCTGGAAAGGCTCAAGATCACGCCTCAGGTGGATCCGGAACGCATCCATGCGGCCATTCTGATCGCGGCGCGAGGTAACTATTCGCTATTTCAGGATGCGCTTGAACACGCCCAAGTGGACTGGCGGGACCTGCTGGACCGCGCCGGCCTAGCCGACGATGACTGGGCCCAGGTGTTGCGCGGGGAGCTTGGCGAGGACGCGCCCTAGTTCGCCGGGAATCCGCTCATTACCTGGGGTGTTGTCGAGTGTCAAAGGCGCAGTTCACCGCCGAACACCGAGGAGACCCCATGGACACCGCACTTGCCAAGCTCCGCCCGTTCAACCTGGTAGCAGGCCTGCTGCACCTCGCGTCGTTCGTCGCTATCCTCTTCCTCGCCAACGACGCCGCGCTGCCCGTCACCGCGACGTACCTCACCGGACCACCCGGTTCGGGCGCGTACGGCGACCCGATCACTCTCTTCGACATCAACATCGGGTACGCGGTGGCCGGATTCCTGCTGATCTCCGCGTTCTTCCACTTCCTCATCGTCTCGCCCACGTTCTTCCCTCGATATGTGGCCGGCCTCCGCGAGCACCACAACACGTTCCGATGGGTCGAGTACTCGCTCTCCTCCTCGATCATGATCGTGCTCATCCTGCAGCTCAACGGCCTCGCCAACTTCGCCGCGCTCGCGGGCCTCTTCGCGGTCAACGCCAGCATGATCCTGTTCGGCTGGCTCCAGGAGCGCTACACCACCCCCGGCGACGGCGACCTGGTGCCCTTCATCTTCGGCAGCATGGTCGGCATCGTCCCGTGGCTCATCATCGCCATCAACCTCGCCGGGCCCGGCAACACGTCCGACGCTACGGTGCCCGGGTTCGTGTGGGGCATCATCGTGTCGCTGTTCGTGTTCTTCAACGCGTTCGGCGTGGTGCAGTGGAAGCAGTACCGCGCCAAGGGCAAGTGGGCTGACTACCTTCGCGGGGAGCGCACCTACATCGTGCTGAGCCTCGTCGCGAAGACGCTGCTGGCATGGCAGGTGTTCTCCGGGGCGCTCGCCTCATAAGGGCCGCGCCCGCGGCGGGTCACGCGGTCGCTTGGCGCTCCGCAGAACGCTGCTCCGCTGACCGACGCAGCGCCTCCGCGAACGTCTCAACGGGCTGCGCACCGGCAATCGCGTACGTGCTGTCGAACACGAAGAAGGGCACGCCCGTCACGCCCGCGGCAGCTGCCTCATCGATGTCGGCCTGGACCGCGTCGTCGTAGGCATCGGTCTCGAGCATCGCGCGCACCTCGGCGGCGTTCAGGCCCACCTCGGCGGCCATGGCCGCGAGCTGGCCAGGATCGTCCACCACGGCGCCCTCGGTGAATTGGCCGCGCATCAGGCGGTCCTTCATCTGGTTGCCCAGCCCCTGCTCCTGCGCGTAGTGAATGACCCGGTGGGCGTCTCGCGTGTTGGCCTGCACGTAGCGGTCAAAGTTGTACTCGACGCCCTCGGCGGCGCCCAGGTCGATGAGTCGCTGGTTCATCGCCCGGATCTTCTCCACGGGCGCCTGTAACTTCTTGGCCAGCGCCTCCGCGTGGGGAGTGTGCTCGCCCCGCGGGATGGTCGGGTTCAGCTGGTAGCTGTGCCACGTGACCTGCACATCCTCGCCCGAGGCGTCGATCGCCGTCTCCAGACGATGCTTGCCAAGGTAACACCACGGGCACGCCACATCGGACCAGACATCAACGGCAATCACGGGGCTCCTCAGACGCTCAAGATCTTCACAGAATGGAGGTCCGTCGGGGACATGGCGCACCTTCTGCCAGCCACAACCCCAGTGAGGGGCGAGGTATTCCCGCGCGCCAGTCAGCCAACACCTCGTCGCTGGCGACACACTACCGTGCGCGGGACCCCCGATGTCAGCCCTTGATGAGCTCCCCTGCGGGCGTCAGGACCCACCACACGCCGCCGACGCCCTGACCGTTCGTGTCACCCGGCGCCGCGTCGCCGGCGAAGTAGTACAGCGGCCACCCATTGAGGGTCAGTTGTGGTTCGCCATCGATTCCGATGATGGTCGCCACCGTTCCGGTGATGCCCTCGAGTTCGGGGGCGGCGCTGCCGGGCACTGCTGGCCAGTTCGTGGCGCACTGGCCCGTGCAGGTGGACGAGTCTCCACCCTGGGTGTCGTTGTCGAACTGGTAGACGGTCATGCCGTCGCCGTCCACCACGATCGTGCCCAGTGCGGACTCGGCCGTCTCCAGCGCAACGCCGGAGTCATCCATCGACTCGGTGGGCTCCGACGTGGTCATGGACGAGGCCTCAGGGGTGCTCGTGGCAGGAGCCGCCGACGATGTACTGGAGCCTGCCGTATCTGCCGAACACGCCGACAGGCCAAGAAGGGCGAGCGCTGATATTGCCATGCCGACGGCGATTCGTGAGTTCATGGGGGTTCCCTTCGTTCGATGCGACCGCGGGCACGGTCACCTGGAACACGTCGCCGAGCCCCCCGCGGTTCACCGGATCGACGAAGACGTCCCGAAAGTCCGGAGTCAGCCCGTCAGCGAACTTGCCAAAATGGGCTCGCCGCCAACCGACCGCACCTGAATCAACGCGATCTCATCGAGGGAAACGGACGTCGCCGCATCCAGGTGGATGGTCCTTCCCGGCACGGCCGTCCACGTCGACACCTGACTGGTGACCCCGGCCTCGTCCGTCACCACCAAGCTGTAGGCCCACGGGCCGTTCTCGCCCGACCACGTATCGCCCGCCGGATAGTCACACGTCACGCCGATCCGGGTGCCCCACGCGACCGGGCTGAGCTCGAGCGTGACCGCCATGGTCGAGTCACCCACGGCCGTCATGGCCACCGTCCGTGCCGGTTCGGGCGCGGACGGGCCGAGGAGCGCCATGGGTACCGCAACGGCGAGCGCGACCGCGGCCGCCACAGCTGAAACACCAAGAATCGCGCGCTTGCGAAGCAGTCGATCGCGGCGCAGGCGACGCTCCGTGACGAGGTCGACCAGGTTGGCGGGCGGGCCCGCCGCCCGCGCGTCGTCCCACCCGTCCACCTCGGGCCGGGTTCGCGCCAGCAACCCTGGCATCGGAGCGAATTCCGCCACGGACACGCGGCAGCGCTCGCACTCCTCAAGATGCGCCTCATACGCGCGGCGATCCCCTGGCGTCAACGCGCCGAGCACATAACTCGCATCCCACCGGGCATACATCTCGTGGTCGGCGCTCATCGGGTCACCCCTCTTTCCTGAAGTGCCAGGCGTAAAGCACGGAGTCCATAGTGGAGCCGGGACTTCACCGTACCCTCCGCAATGTTGAGCTCCGCCGCAAGTTCCACAGTGTTCTGACCTCCAAAGTAGGCGCGCACGATCACGGCGCGATGGTCCTCGCTGAGCGCCTGGAGCGCCTCCTCCACCAGCAGGATGTCGAAGAGGCCGTCGCTGCCATCCTCAACGCCTCGGTCGGGCGGGTCCTCCACCGCAACCTCGTGTCTGCGGCGCGCGCTACGGGCGTCATCGATCACCAGATTGCGCGCCACCGTGAAGAGCCACGGGCGCACCGACGCCGGATCCTGATCGAGGATCCGGGGTGTGCGCCACGCGCGCAGCAACGTCTCCTGCACGATGTCGTCCGCGGTCGACGTGTTGCGCGTCAAGTGCATCGCGTACCGCCAGATCACCGCCGCGTGCAGGTCGTGCAGCTCGCGCAGGACCGACTGCCTGTCGACCGTCACCGTGCGCCTCCTCAGTCGTGCGCGTCGTCCCGGAGCCGAACCGCTGTCGCGCCCGTCGGTCCCTGCCCTGATCACGAGACGTGTGCGGTTGCGGTTCACCTCACTCTAGAAGTGGAGGGCGCGGCGGGTGAACCGAGAGGGCGTCGCCGTCGTGCTTCCACTATGGACACCTCGCTGCAAGTCGCCGGACTTCCCCTTCACCCGCTCCTGGTCCATGCGGTCGTGGTGCTCCTGCCCCTCACGGTGGTTGCCGTGCTGCTCACTCAATTCTGGCCCGCCGCACGGCGACGCCTCGGCATCGTGACACCGCTCGCGGCGCTCGTGGTGCTGGTGCTCGTTCCCCTCACCGTCGCCGCGGGACAGTCCCTGGCCCGCCTGGTCGGCCCCCTCCCCGCCGTGCAGACGCACCAGAACTACGGCACGATGCTGTTGCCGTGGGCTGTCGCGCTGTTCCTGGTCGCCGCGGCGCAGTGGGTGTGGTTCCGCTGGGGGGTGCTCCGCTACGCTCCCGCACGTAGCTCCCTTGCCGCCGCCGCGCCCGTGCTGCTCGCGGTCGCGAGCGTGGTGGTCAGCGTCGGCAGCCTGGTCCTCATCGTCCTCATCGGCGACTCCGGGGCGCGCGCGGTGTGGGGCGGCCTGCTCGGCTAGGTGCGCACGGCGTAGTCCAGGTACACCACGCCGTTGCCGAAGCGCCGCTGGACCACCAATTCAGGGTCGAGCCGGACGCCGGGCGGGTAGAACGAGGTGCCTTCGCCGACCACCACGGGCCACACGTCCCCCTCACACCATCGCACCATGGACGCCGGAGCGGGGCGGTCACTTCGCGCCCTTCGAGCAGCCCGCGGCCTACGCTCAAGAACCGCGGGACTTCTTCAGACCGTACCGTCAGGCCGCGTCGAACTGATCCGAGTAGGCGGCGCGCAGCCGGACCAACGCGATGCCCCGCAACTGGTTCGCGATCTCGGCGAGCTCGGCCACGTCGTCGTTCGCGAGGCGGCGCTCCAGCTCCGTCACCTCCTCCGCGAGGTCACGACCCTCCGCTCTGATGACGAACGTGCGGCCAAAGCGCTGCTGATACGCGGCGCGGCCGTCGGCCAGGCGGCCGGTGAGGTCGGCGGTGCTCAGAGACATCGCCGCGGCCACCGCGGTGCGCTCACGTTCCAACATCGTGTTGTACGAACGGCCCAAAAGGTCATCCGCCCAGCGCTCGATGCGCAGGCAGGTCAGCAAGGTCCCGCGAAGGGGGGGCACGACGATCCCAGCCTACTCGGCGGACGTGAGAGTGAGCGTCTGCAGCTTGCGTATGCCGAGGGACACGGCCCCGGCGGTGACGAGTGTGAGCATGATGAGCCCGGTGGTCAACCCCACCTCAGACGTCACGGCCCAGGGGCCGGCGTCGGTCCCGAGCATCCGCTCACCCACCGACAGCGCCCACTGACGCACACTGACCGCGCGGATGCCGGGCACGTAGCCGCCCAGCACGGTCTCCCACAGCAGGGCGTAGAGCAGGCCGAACACCACGGCATTGCGTGTCGCGATCCCCAGCGTCACAAAGATTGCCGTGTACGCGATGCCAGCAAGCGCAGCGGAGGCGCCGTAGGCGAGCGTCAGCCTCCCGCCCTCGTCCCCCGCAATCGCGACTGCCACCATCGTGGGAACCACGGCGAACACCAGCACGGCCGCGAGCGCGACCACGAGCTTGGAAAACAGGATCACCCTGCGCCTCAGCGGCTTGGCGAGCATGTACACGATCGAGCCGTCGTCGATCTCCGCGCCGATCACCCCGGTGCTGACGAGCAGGCACATGAGGGGCAGCAGGGTGCCCATCGCGAACCCGTTGGCGAGCTGGCTCGACGAGGCCGCCGAACCGTCCGAAGCCCACCTGGTGAGCCCGGCAAGAACGAACAGCAGCACCGGCAGGATCACCAGGAGCATCGCCCTGCGCCGGCCCAGCAGATTGCGGGCGGTGAGTTGCATGACGGTGACGTTCATCGTGACAGCCCCATTCCGTGCGCGTTCATCGCGCCACCAAGTATGCGAACACGCTCTCGAGCGACTCGTCCGCCGGCGTGACCTCCAGCAGGCGCACCCCGCGGTCGCGTGCGAGCCTGGGCAGCGCGCGCACGAATCGCCCGAAGTCCGACGCCTGGACGGCAAGGGCCCCGGAGGAAACATCCACGCTGTCCGCCGAGCCGTCGGCGATGATGGCGGCCGCGAGCGCGCGGTCGTCGCTTGACCGGATCGTGTACTGGTGCGGCCGCTCGGTCATGAGCTTGCGGATGCGCCGGAAGTCCCCGGAGGCCGCATGCCTGCCCGCCACCACCACCTCGATGGTGCCGGCGATCTGCTCCACCTCCTCAAGGATGTGACTGCTGAACAGCACCGTGCGGCCCTGGGCCGCGAGCGACTGCAGCAGCTCCATCAGGTGCAGGCGTTGGCGCGGGTCCATGCCGTTGAACGGCTCGTCGAGCAGCAGCA
>DGBM01000145.1:23776-30783 GCA_002384765.1 Demequinaceae bacterium UBA4004 | reverse complement strand
CTCCGGAACCAGGCCGATGCTGCGATAGGCCTCCGTGTCGCGCCACACGGGCGCCCCGTCAAGCGTGACCGTGCCGGACGACGGGGGCAGGAAGCCCCCCATCATGGAGATGAGCGTGGACTTGCCGGCGCCGTTGGGCCCCAGCAGTCCGGTGACGCCCGGGCCCACGGTCATGGTGACGTCGTTGACGGCCACCACGTCGCCGTACCAGCGCGACACGCCCACGAGTTCGAGCGTGCTCATACGACACCGACCTTCTTGTAGCGGCGCATCAACAGGCCGATGCCTCCGGCGACGATCCCGATCGCGGCCGCGGTGAACGCGATGCCGCCCGTGGCGCCAAGTGCCATGTCCCTGCCGAAGGCAGAGTCGACGCCAAACCACAGCACCGCGATCCCGTCCACGAGGCCGTACGGGTCGAGAGCACCCACGTAGTTGCCCAGGGTGGCGCTGCCGTGGTAGATCAGCAATTGCGATGCGACGGAAGCGATGCCGGCGACCACCGCCAACACGGTGATGATCGCCACCACGCCCAGTCCCCTACGGGGGGTGAACGCCGCAATGACCAGGCCGATCGAGGCCAAGACCAGCGCGTACAGCACCGACACGACGAGGCCCTGAAGGTACCCCGTGATTTGCGCTCCGACGGCCAGCTTGGCCAGCAACGCGCCCACAAAGAGCAGCGTTTCCGCTGCGGCGAGAATCGCGAACACGGAAAGCGCCAGGCCCGCGAACTTGGCAAAGACGTAGTCGTTGCGCCGCATGGGCCGCGACAAGTACAGGGGCATGACGCCGTGGCGCAAATCGCGGGACACGCAATACGGCGCCCTGCTGGCCACAAAGAGCGACACGATCAACGACAGGGCTTGAGGGAACGCCGTGTAGGACAGCGGCAACGCGTCAAGGCCGAGTAGCACCGCGATGAGGGCGAAGACCAGCGGCGGCGCAAACAGGATGCCGATGAGGATCCACGGCATGATCTTGGCCTTTGCTGGGCGGCCGAGGCCGAACACTCCCCTGAACGTCTCGACCAGCAGCGACCTCACGATCCAACCGCGACCCAGGCGGACGCCGTCGTAGTGGCGGAAGCCGATGTCGTGGATGACGCCTTCCGGCGCCTCGATGTCAGCCATGGACGGCCTCCCCCGTGGTCAGGAACATCTCGGACAGGTGGTGGCGGCCGCGCTGCATGCGGACCAGGCCCACATCCAGGTCCACCACGACGCCCCGCACATCGTCGAGGACGCCCTCGTCGGGAACCTCGACGGCGAAGGCATTGGGCTGCGCGCCGGTGGCGACCTGAGCACCCAGGGCCCGCAGCCGCTCGACCACCTCGGCCCCACGCTCGGTGACCTCCACGAGCACCGAGCCGCTGAACTCGGTCGCGGCGGCCGTGGAGGTGGAGTGCTGGAGCACGCCCGACTCGATCGACACCACGTGATCCGCAATCCGCTCGAGCTCGCCGAGCAGGTGCGACGTCACCACCACGGAGATGCCGAAGTCGGTGCTGACGCGTCTGATGAGCTCGAGCATGTCGTCACGGCCCGCGGGGTCAAGCCCGTTGGTCGGCTCGTCGAGCAGCACCAACTGGGGATCGTGCACAAGTGCCTGCGCCAACTTCACCCGCTGACGCATGCCCGTCGAGTAGCCGCCGATGGGACGGTAGCGCTCCTCGTACAGGCCCACGTGCCTGAGTGTGTCGGCGGTGCGCTCACGTGCGATGTTGGTCGGCAGCCCCGACATGCGCGCCATGTGGACAATGAACTCGGTCGCCGATACGTCGGGCGGGAGGCATTCGCTCTCCGGCATGTAGCCGACGATCTCCCGAATCCGGAGGCCATCCGTGAGGCAGTTCATGCCGAGGATGGTGGCCGTTCCCGAGGTGGGCGGAAGCAGACCCAACAGGATCTTGATGAGCGTCGATTTGCCGGCTCCGTTGGCTCCGACCAGCCCCACCACGCCGGCGGGCATCTCGACGGTGAGTTGGGACAGCGCGGTCACGGGCCCGAAAGTCCTCGTGAGGCCTTGAGTGGCGATGGCGGGCATGCCTCGAACCTAGCTTCCGGGCGTGGTGTGCGCGTCCCCCGGGAGGATGACAGGCCCCCTGAGTCCTTGTCAGGGGTGTAATTTTCCGCCGGCGGGCGCCCATGCGAGTCCCAGGTCAATCAGCGCTAGGTCCGAGCCGCGCGGACCCACGAGACACACACCCACGGGCCCCGCGTCGGTGCGGGCGAGGGGTACCGACAGCGCCGGCCTTCCGGTGAGCCCGGCCACGGCGGTCATACCCAACGTGGATTCCCTCAACATGTTGAGTTTCTCGGAATCGTCACCGACCCGGGGAGCGGCCGATGCGGCGGACGGCAGCACCAACACGTCGTCCCCGAGCGCCCGATCGATCCATGAGGCAAGGCGAGAAACCTCGTGCAAGCCGGCCCTCTCGTCGGCCGCAGTGACGGCGCGAGCCCACGCGAAGCGCGCCTCGATGTCGGGCCCCAACGCACCTGGGTGAGAGTCGACCCACGCGCCGTGCGACCGCCACGCCTCGGCGCTTTGGGTGACCCTGAACGCCTCGAACAGGTCGCGCGGACCCGGTAGCGTCACGCGGCCAAACCCCTCCTCCTCGATCACCGAAGACAGCACGGCGGCCACAGCGCCGCGCGTCTCGTCGGTCGCGGCGGCATTGATTCCCGGGCACGTCACAGCTCGCCCACTGAGCGGGTGGTCGCGTGGGACGTCCTCGGGGGTGGCG
This sequence comes from Demequinaceae bacterium UBA4004, assembly GCA_002384765.1. The sequence continues at coordinate 28,034 of DGBM01000145.1, read as the reverse complement.
GCGAGCCCCACCTGTGCGACGTCGCTCAGGGTGGCGCCGTCACGCGTGAGCCAGCCCACCGTGTCGTAGCGCGGCGCGAGCGGCGCCACGCCCTCGAGCGACACCGCGCCGAGCGTCGTCCGCAGTCCCCACAGCCCCTGGTAGGAGGCGGGAACGCGAATCGAGCCGGCGGTATCGCTGCCGACGCCGACGCTGGCCTGACATTGCGCCACGGCGCTCGCGGGGCCCGAGGAGGAGCCGCCGGGGATCGCCCCGGGAGCGGCCGGATTGGGAGGGGTGCCGTAGTCCGCGTTGATCCCCGCGATGGAGTATGCGAACTGGTCGGTCTGCGCGATGCCCACCACGTCCGCGCCCGCGTCGAGCAGGGCCTGGACCGCGGGCGCGGTGACCGTCTCAACGGGGGCCTCGGCCAGGTATGCGCGCGAGCCGACGCCGACTCGCTGGCCCGCGATGGCGAACAGATCCTTCACCGCGACCGTGTGGCCGGCCAGCGGACCCGCCCCGGCCCCGGCCTGGAGCGGCGACCCCGCCACTCGCCACACCCTCGTGTCGATGGTCTGGTCCGCCATCTCTTCGCGTCTCCTTTCAACCCCCGCACGCCCAACTAAGCCCTCCCGAGACTACCCGCGCCGCGCAACCGTCGGCCCGTTATTCCTTGGGCGAAAATGCTCGGCAAAACTTGAGCGAATGTCGCTCAAGTCGTAACATGAGTGTCATGAACTCAACTTTTAGACCGGGTCGGGTGGGTGCCCGACCCGCCCCTCAACACCCAAGGAGAATCATCATGAGACGAGAAGTAGTTCGCACCGGATTTCCCGCGTCCGCCGCGTGGAACGAGGACTTTCAGCGCGTCATCCGCAATTTCATGGGAGACGCCGAGGCGCCGCTCACCGGCGCCTTCAGCCCGGCGCTCGACGTCGAAGAGACCGAGGACGGCTTCACGCTCCACATCGAACTGCCCGGCGTCCCGGCCGACAACGTGGACGTCTCCATCGAAGAGAACGTCCTCACGGTCTCCGGCTCCCGCGACTTCTATGCGGAGAAGAACGCCGATGAGTTCCGCCGCGTCGAGCGTCGGTTCGGCACGTTCCACCGGGCCGTGCGCTTGCCCGACCGGGTGGACCCCGAAGGAATCAGGGCGGGCTTCAAGGACGGCCTGCTGACCGTATCGGTGCCCAAGGCNNTCACGTGCCCGACCCCTTAGCGCGCCTCAGGCACCGATAGCGTCATGCGTCACGCGACCGCCAAGGACGGTCAGTGCCACCGGCATCTCGCGTAGTTCTTGCGCGCCAAGCGCAGCCGGATCCGCGTCAAGCGCCACCAGGTCACCTTGGACCCCGGTCCTGACGGCGGGCGACGCCCACGAGATCTTCAGTGCGGTGCCCAGGTCAAGGGCGTTGCCGGGCTCCCACGCGGGCAGTTCGTCGCGCGTGCGGTACACGGCTGCAGAGATACCCAACCACGGGTCCAACGGCGACACGGGGGCATCGGACCCCATCCGGAGGTTGACCCCACCGCGCGCCATGTCCCCATACGCGAACGCCCGGTGAGTGCGACCCGCCCACATGACGTCCGAGATTTCACGGTCGTCGAGCATGTGCTCGGGATGAATGCCTGCCACGATCCCAAGCGCGGCCATGCGGGCCACGTCCTGCTCCCTCACCATCTGGGCGTGCTCGATCGAACCCGACGCACCGCTCGCCTCGAACGCGTCGAGGGCCTCGGACACGGCACGGTCCCCAATGGCGTGCAGCGCCACCTCGAAACCCACGTCGCGCGCGTCGGACAGAATTCGCTGCAGGTCGCCGCGAGCCTGAGCGGCGTGGCCAAAGTCCGATGTGCCTGGGTAGGTGTCGAAGCACCACGCGGTGCGGGTGTTGAGCGCGCCGTCGGCAAAGATCTTGAGGGGGCCCACCGTGACCTGACCCTTGGTTCCGGGCACTCGCTTTCCCGTGCGCTCACCGCGCGCGAGCGACTCCGTCACGTGTTGCGGGTAGACGCCCGCCACCACCCGCAGCGAGGTGATCCCGCTCGCGACCCGGCTGGCCCACACCAGCGGATTGTCCGCCATCTCGAGGTCCATGATGCCGGTGACGCCCCTGGACGCGGCCGCCAGTGCAGCATCGGACACCAGGACTTCTACACGGCGAGGGTCCGCCATCTCCTCGGCCTCGAGCGCGATCTGCAACTCGAAGGCGGCGTTCTCGCGCAGCAAGCCCGCGGGCATGCCATAGCGTTCGCCAGCCGCCGTGTTGATCCACACCGAATGCATGTCATGGCCAATGAGCACGATCGGGCGACCGTACTGGCCCACGTGCACCGCAACCTCGTCCAGCATCTGTGCCGTGGGCAGCTCGGGCCACAAGGCGTCCTGGTAGCCGCTGCCCACGAGCGGCTCGACGTCCGCCAGGCTCAGCACCGGGTGGTCGACCAGTGCGCCACGAACCACGTCGACCACGTCATCTGCCGACCGAGCCCCTGACAGGCTGACCCGCCCGCGATGCTTGGCCCACATCGTGAAGTGGACGTGATGGTCCATGAGACCCGGCATGAGCCACCTGCCATCGAGATCGACGACGCGGCTACCAGCGGCCCGCTGCGTGCCCGCAGGCTCGACCGAGGCCACTCGGCCGTCGGCACTGACAGTGACATCGACGGGGCCGGCGAACGCATCTTCCCGTGGCGCAACGGGGTCCTCCCACAGGCGCGCGCCGGTGAGGGTGAGGGTCGGTGGTTTCATCCGGCAAGCCTAAAGCGTTTACGCCCCACGGGGGCCGTCAGATCGCAGCGTGCGCGGGAACCATGCTCGGGGCCACGCGACCGTAGGCGCCTCGCGTCACCGCGTAGGCACCCATCGCGTACACGGTGCCTGCTACGGTGTCCAGCACGTAGTGGTTGGCAGTGCCCAGCACCACGAACGTGGTGATGAGCGGATAACCCCAAGCGAGGTACCGCCAGCGGCTCCGAGTGGTCATGACAATCGCCAGCGCACACCACACGGCCCAGCCCACGTGAAGACTGGGCATGGCCGCGTAGAGGTTTGCCAGACCGGTGACGCTCTCATGCCCGGCGAAGAGCACGGGGTTCACCATCATGGTGTCGACAGCCCCACGCAAGGCGAACCGCGGTGGCGAGAGCGGAAAGATCCAGTAGGTCGCAAGTCCGGCCACCATCAGCACCGCAAGGGCGGTGCGCAACGGCCCATAGTTGGCGCGGCGGCGGCGCCACAGCCACAGCAGCACTCCTACGGTCACCACCATGTGTGTGACTTGATACCACAGGCTCGCGGCGTCGGCGAGCCATGGGCTGTGTACAAACAGGCCATTGAGCGACAACTCGATGTCCAGACCCCACGACCGCTGGACGGACTCCACAAAACGCGCGTTTGACGTGGCCAGCGCCACGCGATCAGGAGAAGCGGAACGCATCACCGAGTACAGCCAGTACAGACCAAACAGCAGCCCGAGCTCAGTCATCCACGGGCGGTGTCGACGCCACAGGGCCGACGCAACGGGGTTGGAGTGACGCGCGCCGGACGGCAGCGTGAGGTCGCTGAGGTCGTCGTCTGCCTGGCCCCGCGAGTCCAGGGATCGGGCGTCATCGGTAGTCATATCGTCACTTACTGTTCTTGCCGTCGGAATGGTGCTGCGGTTGCTCGCGGCCGGAGAGCCGAGTCGGCGCCGAGTCGCGCAGAAGCGGAGTCACGCAGAAGAACGAACGACCAGCTCGGTGGGCAGAAGGGTCAACGTGGGGTGATCCTCGACTCCGTTGAGCACGTCGATCAGGATACTCGCGATCGTATTACCCATCATCTCCGCGGGCTGCCTCACGGTGGTCAGGGGCACCTCCGTGGTCATGGCGGCCTCGGAGTCGTCGAAGCCGACCATGGCGACGTCCCCGGGAACGCTGCGCCCGCTGGAACGAAGCACGGGCATGGCTCCAGCCGCCATCACGTCGGATGCCACGAAGATGCCGTCGACTTTGGGATCGAGGCGCAGCACCTCCCGCATCGCCTCGGCCCCGCTGCGCAGTGTGAAGTCGCCCTCCACGATCGGCCCCGGCTCAAGTCCGGCCTCGTTGAGCGCGGCAAGGAACCCTGTCACTCGGTCGATACCGGCGGGCATGGTCTGCGGGCCCGTGATGGTCGCAATGCGTTTGCACCCGACGTGCACCAGGCGCTCGGTGCCCGTGCGGGATCCCGCAACGTTGTCCACGTCCACCACGTGACCGCCATCCACATGCGCCGCGGGACGGCCAC
>DGBM01000145.1:17597-23720 GCA_002384765.1 Demequinaceae bacterium UBA4004 | reverse complement strand
ACGTAGTCCGAGGCCTCAAGACGGCTATGAATTCCCCCGATAATTGAGGCCAGGTAGAGGTCGCCGAACAGCCGGGCCATGTCCTCGGGAACCACCAACGCGATGGCGTTCGCTTGCTTGCTTGCCAGGGAGCGCGCGGCGCGGTTGGGAACATAGCCCAACTCGGCGATCGCGGCCCTGACGGCCCGCACCACCTCGTCGGAGACTCGTGGAGAACCGTTCACCACGCGCGAGACTGTGGCCCGGGAGACACCCGCGCGGGCGCCTACCATTTCCAGCGTCGGCGCCGGAGGCAATACCGGGGATCGCATCTTCGTCCCTTGTTTGGTCACTGTGAGTGGGTGGCTCGCCACGTCGGCGAGCCACCCACTCACCATGACATCTTCCTACCTAACCCTTGACCGCACCCTGCATGATGCCGGGGACGGTTGCCCGTGTCGAACGCTCAGGCAGACCCCGGTTTCATCGCAACGCACTATCCAATTGCTTCGACTTCCGCAACGAACTGACCCCACGAGGTGGCCTGGTCCTGAGAGCCGTCCTCAACCCGCGCAAGAGCGTTCTGCATAGCGTCGTTCACCTGGGGGAAGTACTTGCCCTTGAATGGCGGGACCCCCACGGCGTTGGCGCGGTTTGAGAAGATCGCGCCCAGGGCGTCACTGTTGAAGAATGCAGCTGTGGTTGGGCCGCCACCCGCAGCCATCGCTTCGTTCAGCGCGGTCACGTTGTCGAGAGCTCTGACTTGGCTCGGGAACGCACCGGACGCCGCCAGCGCCTCAATCTGCTGCTCAGGAGCGGTAAGCCAAGCGGCCAATTCCTTCGCGGCGTCGACGTTGTCACCCGAAACGGGAACGGTCAGGTACGAACCGCCCCCATTGCCGCCGCCACCAGGGAAGACGTCTGCGACATTCCACGTCCTGGTACGAGGAGCCGCGCCCTTGATCACGTCGAGCATCCGAGGTGTGCACAGGATCGTGGCGAAGTCGCCGTTTGCCACGCCTGCGAGCCATTCATCTGACCCCTGGGTGAGGTGAGCCGAGATGTTCGGCGTCACTGCCGTGAGCTCGTCGTAGATCGCCTTGACGGCCGGGTTGGTGGTTGCGGTGATCTCTCCCGTTCCGGGGTCCTCATAGGCGACGCCTTCCTGGTTGATCATGCCTCGGTAGGCGCCCGCAGCTCCGTCGAACCAGGCCTTTCCAGTCGCCTCGGCGTATTGCTGACCGATGTCGAAGTAATGCGACCAAGTGCCCTTGAGGAGCAAGGCAACCTCTTCGGGCTCGGCGGGCAAGCCTGCGTCCGCAAAAAGAGCGGCGTCGTAGCACACCGCCTCCGGGCCGATGTCAGTGCCGTATGCGATCAGACGGCCGTCGGCGTCAGTCGCCGGAGCCGTTTCCCACTCGAGCCAACGACCGTCAACAGCAGGGTCGGTCAGGTCGACGAGGGAGTCGGTGTACTGCATGACCTCGGGCAGCCAGTCCCCTCCGATGGCCTCAACGTCCGCGAGGCCGCCTGTGACGACTTTGTCTAGGTAGTTGGCGCGCGCGTCCTCGGAGGTTGCTGCCACGTACGAAACAACGGTCACGTTCGGATGCAGGTCCATGTACTCCTGGAGCAGTGCGTCCGTGTAGCCGAAGTCGTTGAACGTGGCAACCGTGAGGGTGATGGGCTCCATGGCGACGGATGTTTCACTCACAGAAGCGGTTTCGGAGGTTCGATCGCTCGAACCGCATGCTGCGAGAGTCAAAGAAAACGCGGTCGCTCCAGCGGCCAAGCCAAGAATGTCTTTCCGTCGTGAGAAGCTCACGTTCGCTCCCGTGTGAAGTAGGTGTACGTCAGACTCCGAGGCGCTCCGCTCCGTTGCGCGAGCACCCGCAAGTCTAACGGAATCGATACTCCTACTTTCGGATCGACCAAGCGCGGCCCGGTTCGGGCACTTTGGATGCGTTCCTTGGACACGTTCCCAGGTGATGGCTCTTCAGCCCTGGGACCACCGCCGTTTCCTCCCGCACGAACGAGCACTCGACGTCCGGTGAAACCTGCGCGAGAACGCCATCGCGCTGTGACGTGGTGGTTTACGACCCGGCTGACAACGCCATGAGGGCTAGTTTGGCCTCATGGCGACGATGTCTTCCTCGTGCAGACGACGAGCCTCGAACCGCCCGCGGGCTGACGGCTCCTAGAGCGCGCGCTTTGCGATGGTCGCTTGGCCCAGCACCCTGGTGCCGTCGTAGATCACGAGCGACTGGCCCGCCGCGACCCCGCGCATCGGCTCATCCAGCTCGACCGTCACCCGGTCGCCCGCGCGCACGACGCGTCCCGGCACGGGCTCGCCGTGCGCCCTCACCTGCGCGTGGCACGGCGTCGACTCCGTGGCGGGGACGTCGGGCGCGAGCCACACCACCTCGTGCCCCACCAGGTCGCGCACGCTCAGCAGCGTCTCCGGGCCCACGGTCACGACGTTGCGTTCGGTGTCGATGCCCGTGACGTAGCGAGGCGCACCATCGGCGCCGGGACGCGGCAGTCGCAGGCCCTTGCGCTGGCCCACCGTGTACGAGTACGCGCCGGTGTGGGCGCCGACCACCTCGCCGGACTCGTCCACGATCTCGCCGGGCTTCTCCCCCAGTGCACGCTCGAGGAAACCCTTGGTGTCGCCGTCGGCCACAAAGCAGATGTCGTACGAGTCGGGCTTGTTGCTGACGCCCAGCCCTCGCGCGGCCGCCTCGGCCCTCACCTCGGACTTGGACGCAATCTCGCCCAACGGAAACATCGCGCGCGCCAGTTTTTCGGGCCCCATGACGGCGAGCACGTACGACTGGTCCTTGGCGGCATCGGCCGCGCGGTGAAGCTCCCGCACCCCGTCGTCCCGGATGGCGATGCGCGCGTAGTGCCCCGTCGCCACGGCCTCGAAGCCGAGGGACGCCGCACGCTCGAGCAAGGTGTCGAACTTGATGTGTTCGTTGCACCGCACGCACGGGTTGGGGGTGCGGCCGGCCGCGTACTCGCTCAGGAAGTCGGTCACCACGAGGTCGTGAAACTCGTCGCTGAGGTCCCACACGTAATAGGGGATGCCGAGCTTGTCCGCTGCGCGTCGGGCGTCGTTGCTGTCCTCGATCGAGCAGCAGCCGCGGGATCCGGAACGGTACTCGTCGCGATTGCGGCTGAGCGCCATGTGTACGCCGACCACGTCGTGCCCCGCGTCGACGGCGCGCGCCGCGGCCACGGCCGAGTCAACTCCGCCGGACAGGGCAGCAAGCACGCGCATGGGGAACTCCTGGGAAACACGAGGGGACGCCACCATGTTACGCGTTGCCCGGGGGACCGCATTCGGCGACGGGACGCGGCGAGTGCCGGAGGGACGCAGTGCCTCAAGAGGCGCGTTCAACTGTGGTATTACTACTAGAACAGTTCCAATCATCGCGGAAGCAAGAGCGATGGCAGTCTCGAGAGAAAGCGAAGTCACACCGTGTCGGACACCATCCCTTGGGCGGGACTCATCCCCGTCGCAATCCTCTTCGTGGGCTTCGTGGCGTATTGCATCGTCGACATCGTGCGCCACGATGTCAAACACCTCCCCAAGTGGGCGTGGATGGCGATCTCCGTCGTGAGCATCCCGCTGGGAGGCATCGTCTACCTGCTCGTCGGCCGAGACGCGAACCGCCGATGATTCGCACTCGTGGACTCGTCAAGCGCTACGGGGCACACGCTGCCCTCGACGGTGTCGACCTGAGCGTTCCCGCCGGCTCCGTGTACGGTCTTGCCGGTCCCAACGGCGCCGGCAAGACCACGCTGCTGGGAATCCTGGCTGGCCTCAAAGAGTCAACCGAGGGCGAGGTGACGGTCGCGGTGACGCCCGGCGAGGTCGCCGTACTCCCGGACACACCGAAGTTCGACCCGTGGCTGACGGGCCGCGAGGTGGTGGAGTTGGCGCTGGCGTTGGGCTCCCCTGGCGGACCCGGGCCCGCGCGCCGAGACGCCGACCGTGTCGACGAGGTGCTCTCCCAGTCGGGGCTCTCCGAGGCGTCGGACCGGCGTTGCGGAGGATACTCGCGCGGCATGTTGCAGCGGCTTGGGATCGCCTGCACGCTCGTGGCACGGCCCACCCTCATCCTGCTCGACGAGCCGGCCTCGGCGCTCGACCCGCAGGGCAGGCGCGAAGTGCTTGACCTCATCACCACCTTGCGTGGCCAGGCGACAGTGCTGTTCTCAAGCCACATCCTCGGGGATGTCCAGGAGGTGTGTGACGCTGTCGGTATCCTGCACCAGGGACGGCTCCTGTTCCAGGGCCCGCTATCGGACCTCCTCGTGGGACGTGCCGTGCCCCGCTACGTCGTGCGGCTACGGACCAAGCCCGACGCCGATGTGGTGGCGGCGGCGCTCACGGCCTTGCCGTGGGTACATTCGGCCACTGTGTCAGATGGAGCCGTGGTGCAGGTGGAGGTCGCGACGCTTGGACAGGCGGAACGACTCCTCCCCGGCGCGCTCGCCGCCACTGGTGTTCCCGTGGTGTCGCTGGCTCCCGAGGCGGTCTCCCTCGAGCGTGCCTTCCTGGAGCTGACGTCATGAGCGCCTGGCGACTGGAGATCCTGCGACTCACGCGCACCAAGAGATGGGCGGCGCTCGTGGGCGTCTACGTCGCGTTTGGCGTGTTGGGTCCGCTCACAGCCCGGTACATCAAGGAGATCCTGTCTCGCGTGGGCACGTCGGACGGCACCGTCATCACTGTCCCTGATCCGACCCCCGCCGACGGCATGATTCAGTTCGTCTCCAACGCGGCGCAGATCGGCACCCTGGTGGTCGTGATCGTCGCGGCGGGCGCGCTCGCGTTCGACGCGATTCCCGAGATGGGCGTGTTCCTGCGCACCCGCGTGAGCCCCGCTTGGAAGATCCTGGTGCCGAGGCTCGTTGTGTCATTCGCGGCTGCCGCCGGGGCCTTTGTCCTCGGCACGGGCGTCGCCTGGTACGAGACGTGGGCTCTGCTGGGCCCGCCTGCTGCCGGACCGGTGCTCGCGGGTGCGGGGCTGGGCGTCGTGTTCTTGGCGTTCGTCGTCGCACTCACCGCCGCCGTGGCTCAGCGCGCGCGATCGGTGTTGGGCACCGTCATGACCTCGCTGGTCGTACTCGTTGCGATGCCCGTATTGGGGCTCGCGCCCGCCATCAGCCGGTGGCTACCGACCGCTCTCGCCAACGCTCTCGCCGATCTCCCCGCTGGCGGCACCATGCACAACTACTGGCCCGCCCTTGGCGTCGCCGTGGTGGCCACCGTGGCCCTGGTCGGAGCCGCGTTCGCGTGGTCCGATCGACGCGAGGCGTGAACGTCTTCAGCGTTTGCCGCCCGTTATCGCCACGGTCGCCACGTCGTCGGTCACGACTTCAGCACGGTCGATACCGATAGGCGTCAGCATCAAGGCAACCGAGACGCCCGTGCGGTCCTTGCTCGCAGCGCAGTGCACCAGCACCGACCAGTCGACGGTGGCGACCGCCTCGATCACTCGCACGATGCCCCTGGCGCCCTTGCCCTGGAGCCTCAGCCGGTACAGATCGGTCAGATCGCCGCCACCCTGCGCTTGGGCGGGAGACGCATCGGCCAGCGCCGGGATCGACTCCACGCGCGTATGCAGCGCGAGGGGATAGGCTGCGCCGCGCTCACGGGAGCATCCGCGCGCCACACGACTCCCGCATGCAAAAGTGCCGATGCCGAAGCCACGCCCCGGTGGCCGCCCTGCATAATGAACACAGCCGACCAGGGAGGTGTTCGTGGACAGCCGCGCGGTACTGGTCGTAGACGACGACCCCGAACTCGCCGACCTCCTTTCTACCGTGCTGTCCATGGCGGGTCACTCCGTGAGCACCGCCGCGTCATTGGCAGAGGCCAGGACCGCGCTTCGTGTCGCCGTGCCCGACCTTGCGCTCATCGACCTCGGCCTCCCCGACGGTTCGGGTCACGACCTCGTCGCCCACCTTTCATCGCACCACCCCGAGGTGGGCATCATCGTGGTGACGGCAGACGGCCGCGAGGACGAGCATGTGCGCGGCCTCAAGTCGGGCGCCGACGACGTGGTGGGGAAGCCGTTCCGCGTCTCGACACTGCTGGCACGGGTCGAGGCGGTGCTACGGCGCAGGGGT
>DGBM01000145.1:0-17555 GCA_002384765.1 Demequinaceae bacterium UBA4004 | reverse complement strand
CACTTGGCGCGCAACGCGGGCAGGGTGTTGTCCAAGGCGCAGCTTCTGGACGAGATCTGGGGTTACGACTTCGGGGGCGATGGAGCCGTTGTGGAGCGCTTTGTTTCCACCCTCCGCAAGAAATTGGGAGAGCCCGAATTGCTCCAGACGGTCAGGGGCTTCGGCTATTCCCTGAGGGGAACGCCGTGAGCACCCGCCGAACGCCTGCAGGGTCCGTCTCGCTTGAGCGCACCCTCGTATTCCGCGTGGTCGCCGTGACAGTGGTCGGACTCGTAGCCGTCACCCTTGCGCTGCTGTGGACGCTCGCCGCCCACCTACGGTCCGCAGCCGACGATGATCTCGCCGCCGCCGTGGATGTGGTCAGTTCCACCGAGGACGGTCCCGGCTCCACCATCGTGGTCGACGAGAACCGTCTGGCGCGCATCCTGCCCCCTCGCACGCTGGTTGCCGTCATCACGGTCGACGGCCAGATGCAGGTCTTGAGCGCGGCGGCCATCGATGTGGCGCTCTTGCCCATCGACCCGCGCGACGAGGCCCCGTTCGCCTTCCGCATCGGCATGCACCGCTATCGCGGTGCCGTCGTGGACGCCGACTCCCTGGCCCTTGCGGGCGCAAGCGGCGAAGGCGGGTCCGTCGAGGTCGACCGCGTGCTGGTCGCCATCGACGTGACATCGGATCGCCAGACCGTTCGCACCGTCTCGCTCGTGGCGCTGGCGCTGACACTCCTCACGACCCTGGCCTTGGCCGTCGTGGGACGCACCGTCATCCGGCGTTCCCTCGCTCCGCTCAACGCTATCGCCGCGACCGCCTCGAAGATCGCAGAGTCCGGGGTTGCCGAACCGATGCCCGTCGACACCCCGTTCGCGGAGACCGAGGCGATTGCACGCTCAGTGGACGACGCCATCACGCGCCGCACCATAGCCGAGCGCGCCATTCGCGATTTCGTGGCGGACGCGTCCCATGAACTGCGCACGCCCATCGCCAAGGTGCAGGGGTGGTCGGAGGTTCTGCTTGAGGGAAGGCTCGACAGCGACAAGTCACGCGACGCCATCGAACGCATCGTGGGAGCTGCCGAGGAGTTGGGCGGCGTGGTCGACGAGCTGGCGCTGCTCGCGTCGCTTGACGTCACGCCGCACGTCACCAAGGAGCCCGTCGACGTGGGCGCTCTTGCGCGCGAGGTCACCGAAGACGCTGTGGTCGCGGCGGCCGATGCCACGGTCACGTGCCACGTGGCAGAAGGCATCGGCGTCATCAACGCCGACGCCGCCGCGCTGCGCAGGGCGCTGCGCAACCTCGTGGGCAATGCCGTCCAGCACGGCGGCGGGATCGTCACCGTCGCCGTGACTCGCGACAGCGGCGTGATCCTGATCGAAGTGGCCGACGAGGGTCCCGGCATCGCCGCAACAGTGCGAGGAAGGGTCTTCGACCGTTTCTTCACCACCTCACCCGGCAGGGGACGCCACTCGGGACTCGGCCTGGCCATCGTCGACGCCGTGGCGCGCGCTCACGGCGGAACCGTCACGCTACGCGACTCGGGCCGCGGCGCACACTTCGTGCTGTCACTTCCCACATCGTCAGGCGATCGTCAGGAAGACGTCAGCCACACGGAAGCCTGAACCGGTCTGATGGGGCCATGCCCCTCAGTCGTCGATTCATCGTGACCTCCGCGATCGGACTCGCCGTGCTCGCGGTCGTCGCCGTGGGAGAGGTTGGCGCGCGCGCAGCCATCGACTCACGACTCGACAACACCACCGACGACGGACCGACCCTCACGTTTGCCGGTCACTCCGCGCTCCTGGCCATCGTCACGCGGCGCGTGCCGGTGACCGCCACCTTTGGCAAGGACGACCTCACCGCACGCCTTGGCGAAGCACTCGACGGGAAGATCGACTCGGTGACCCTGAGCGACGGCGTGCTGGGCGTGGAGAGCAGCGACGGCATCGGCCAGCTCCGGCGCCCCGTCACGGCGTGGCTGACCCTCGCCCCAGGGAACGGCGGCGTGGTAGCCACCGTCATCTCGGTCGAGGTGGCTGGGCTGCAGCTGCGGCCGAGTTCGCTGCTCGGACACGATCTGACGTTCGACCTTCCCGACCCCATCACCGAGCGCTGCGGCGACGCCACCCACATTGACTCCGCTTCCATATCGCGCGCAGGGCTTGAGCTCGGCTTCACCCTCCCGCCGGACGCCGACGCGTGTCTCACACCACAGGAGAACTCATGACCCGCATCGCCCTCACGTTCGCACGCATCAGCTCGCGGAAACCCTGGCTCACGCTCGGGCTGTGGCTGATGATCGCGGTCGGTCTCATCGCCAGCGCCAGCGCCATCGGCAACGACTACTCGGACGAGATCTCGGTACCGGGCTCCGACTCGGCAATTGCCAACGAACTCTTGTCAGGGGCAGGCGACGGCTCCTCGTCGAGTCTGCTGCTGGCCTCGCCAGACGGGTTCCAGTCCGTGGACGCCGCCGCGCTGGTGGATGACGTGATCGCCGCGGCATCAGCCGCGCTAGATGTCGACATCCCCAACCCGCTCGACAATCCCGAGGCTGCGGTCGCCAAAGGTCAGTTCTCCGCAGACGGCAGAGCGCTGTCCATCCCCGTTGCGGTGGGCGTCGACGACGTGTCCGATGCTGGTGCAGCTGCCGCGCTCAAGGCTCTCGAACCTGCACTCGACGCGGGCTGGAGCGCGGCGTATTCGGGAGAGTTCGCGCGGTCGGTAGACGCCAACACATCGCACCGCAGCGAGGCCATCGGCATCGTCGCGGCAGTCGTCGTCCTGTCCATTTCGCTCGGCTCACTCGCGGCCATGGTCGTACCCGTCGTGTCCGGGCTGGTGGCCGTGACGTCTGGGCTGGGACTCCTCGGCCTGCTGTCACACGCTACAGCGATCCCTGAAATCTCCCCCACCTTGGCCACCATGATCGGACTTGGTGTGGGAATCGACTATGCGCTGTTCCAGGTGGCACGTCTCAAGCAGGCGCTCAACAGCCACCCGGACACGGCATCGGCGGTGGCCACGACGGCCGCGAGCGCGGGCACCGCTGCGGCGTTCGCAGGAGCCACCGTCGCAGTGTCCATCTGCGCACTGGCCATCTCTGGTGTGAGCTTCGTCGGCTGGCTCGGCTACGCGTCCGCAATCGTCGTGGCGATCGTGGTAGCGAGCGCCCTCACCTTCACTCCCGCGTTCCTCACGGTGCTCGCTCCGCGGCTCACGCCATCGAGCAAGCGTCACGTCGAGGCCGGCAAGGGCACGGCGAGGCTCGCTGCAGCGGCAGTCCGGCACCCGTGGCGTGCCACCGTCTCCGCGTTGCTGGTGCTCGGGACGCTTGCAGTGCCGACCGCGTCACTTCACCTCGGCATGTCCGGGCCAGGAGACCGTGCCCTCGATACCCAGTTGCGGGAGTCGAACGACATCATGACAGCGTATTTTGGTGCTGGTTCCACCGCGACACTCGCGGTTGTCGTTCAACTCGACTCCCCCGCTGCCGGCGCCGACGACCCCCGTCTCGTCCAACTGTCGCAAGAGCTTGCGAACACGGACGCCGCTGCAGCGACTCCGTTGCGACCCCGTGCGGGCGACCCCACCGTCGCCACCGCGCAGGTCACCCCCACCGATGACCCCAACGCCAGTTCGACACTCGCGCTCCTCGACGCCATCCGCGCATTGCCTACCCCCGGGTCGACGTCGCTCCATGTCGGCGGGGCCACCGCCACCCGAATCGACCTCGCAAACCAGATCACCTCGCGCCTGCCATGGCTCATGGCGGCCGTGGTGGCGGTTTCCACGCTCATGCTCGTGATCGCGTTCCGATCCGTGCTCATCCCCCTCAAGGCCGCTGTCTTGAACCTGATCTCGGTCGCCGCCTCATACGGCGTGGTCGTGGCCGTATTCCAGTGGGGGTGGGGCACCAGTCTCATCGGCCTCGATGGACCGGTAGTGATCGACAGTTATGTGCCCATGATCCTGTTTACGGTGCTGTTCGGGCTGTCGACCGATTATGAGGTCTTCCTCATCTCCTCCATGCGCGAGGCGTGGAATACCACGCACGACGCCAAGGCTGCGATCGTCGAGGGCACGCGCAACTCGGGAAGAGTGATCATGACGGCCGCCATCATCATGATCTCAGTGTTTCTTTCCTTCGTGATGCAGGACGACCCCATCATCAAGGTCTTCGGGCTCGGCCTGGCCGCGTCGATTCTGTTCGACGCCACGATCGTCAGGATGCTGTTGGTGCCCGCGCTGATGTCCCTCATAGGCAGGCACGCGTGGTGGGTACCCGCATGGCTCGATCGCATCCTGCCCTCGATCGATGTCCACGGCGAGACCGACGAGACCTCCCCACGCGGACGTGCCGCACAGAAGGTGTCGGCATGATCCGCCACGTCGCCGCGCCGGTGGCCTGGGTGACGTTGGCCACCCTCACTCTGGCGGCGTGCAACCAGACTGCCGCTCACGATGCCGAGGGAGGCACCCCTGCCGCTACGGCAACGTCCGCCGCGACGCCAGAGTGGACGATGCCCGCGGATCCGCTGCTGAGCGAGCAGTGGGGCATCCAAGCCAGCGGGATCGACACGGCGTGGCAGGTGACAGGCGGTGACGGCGTGGTGGTCGCAGTCGTAGACACCGGCGTGGACCTCACCCAACCGGATCTGGTGGACCGACTCGTTCCCGGCTGGGATGTGGTCGACAGCGACGACACCCCACAGGACCTCAACGGCCACGGCACCCATGTGGCAGGCATCGTCGCGGCGTCGGCGAACGACATCGGCACCGCCGGGGCCGCGCCGCAGGCGTCGATCATGCCGGTGAGGGTGCTCGACGCGGATGGCGCGGGTAGCGACGACAACATCGCCGCTGGCATTTCCTGGGCGTCTGACCACGGCGCCGACGTGATCAACCTCTCGCTTGGTCAGGCAGGCCTCGTGGGTCGCATCAGCAAGGGTGGCCCCATCAACCGGGCGATTCGCGACGCAACCGCGAAAGGGGTCATCGTGGTGGCGGCCGCCGGAAACGAGGGCACAGCGGGTCGGCAGTATCGGATCGGGGTCGACGTACTGGTCGTGAACGCCTCTGACCGCGACGGCACTCTCGCCGAGTTCTCCAATGTCGGCGATGCGCGAGCCATCACTGCCCCGGGTGTAGACATCGTGTCGACCGCACCCATGTCCCCCACCACCCTGTGGCCGTCCGGCACCGAGGGCAGCGCCGTGCTGAGCGGCACCTCAATGGCGACGCCCCTGGTATCTGGCGCCATCGCATTACTTCTCGCAGCGGGGATCCCCGCCGGCGAAGTGGTGTCCACTCTCATGGACACGGCCGCGAACCCCTCGGGCGACCCCCTTCTTGGCGCTGGGATCATCGACGTGGGCAGGGCTCTTGGCCTGGATCCAGTCGAGGGCCAGATTGCCTCACAATCCCCGACCGAGCCCACCGCGGAGCCGCCTGCCACCAGTCCTGCCTCGCGCGGAGATGGCACCGTCACCTTGACCATGACCGCGCCGCGACAGGTGAGCGCGCAAACGTCGGCGACGGTCGACTGCGCGGTCAGTGACAGAACCTATACGGCGTCGACAAGCGCAGCGTCGGACAACGCCAGCGTGACCTTTGAACTCACCGGCATGCCGTACCGGGGCGCTGGCGAGATCGCGTTCGCTGGCACGGTCACAGTGGCGACGGCCGACGATATTGTCACGGTACCTGTGGTGGGACCCGGCGAGGTGGCAGCGGACTTGTCTGGAACGCTCTCGGTGAACACCTCCGCAGCGGCATTCGCGCTCGCCTGGACGTGCGGCTAGTGACGCGTCGACGCCCTCCCGCTTGCGATCGCGGCCGGAAGCGCCGCGATCGCCGCGTCGACGTTCGCGTCGGTAGACGTCCACCCGAGCGAAAAACGTACCGTGGACAGCGCGTCCTCTGCGGATCCCCCCATCGCGAGCACCACGTGGCTCGGCTCCACCACACCGGCGGTGCACGCCGCACCGGGCGACACCTCCACCCCGGCAAGGTCGAAGGCCACCAGCATGGCCTCCGCCGACGCCCCCGGAATGATCGCGTGCACGATGTGCGGGACGCCGTCGCGCGGCCCGTGGACCGTCGCCGTGGGCGACAGCGAGACAATCCCCCGCGCGAGCCGCTCCCCGAGCGCGGCCAACCGTGACGCCTCCGCCTCAATGCCCGCGACCGCCTCGTCAAGCGCGACAGCAAAGGCCCACGCCGCCGCGACATCGACCGTGCCCGACCGTAGCCTGCGCTCCTGCCCTCCCCCGTGCGTGAGCGACGACAGCGCGGCGTCCCTGCGCGCAAGCAGCGCGCCCGCCCCTACCGGCCCACCGACCTTGTGGGAACTGACGGCGGCCGTGGCGAGGCCGCTCGCGGAGAAATCGAAGGGTATATGCCCGATCCCCTGCACGGCGTCCGCGTGCACCGGAATCCCGTGCGCGGATGCCAGCGCGACCGCCTCCGCCACGGGCTGCACGGTCCCGACCTCGTTGTTGACTCCCTGAATCGAGACGACAGCGTCTTGGTCTGCGTGTGCATGAAGTTCCACGACAAGCGCATCAAGCAGAAGGCGCGCGTCCGCATCGACGGGAAGCACCACCGCCACGGCGCCCTGCTGAGCCGCGAGCCAACGCACCGGGTCGAGCGCCGCATGGTGCTCCACCGCAGTGGTGACTACGCGCACGCGCGCGGGGTCGGTTGCTCGCCGCGCCCAGAACGCGCCCTTGATCGCCAGATTGTCCGCCTCGGTGCCACCCGACGTGAAGATCACCTCGGTGGGGTGCGCCCCCAGCGAGCCCGCGACGCTCTCGCGAGCGTCCTCAAGCAAGGACCTCGCGGACCGGCCCGAAGCGTGCAGGCTCGATGCGTTTCCCACCGTCGCCGATGCCTTGATCCACGCCGCGCGCGCGGAGTCACGCATCGGCGTGGTCGCGGCGTGATCGAGGTAGTGGGGCACTCGACCATCGTAGGTGGACGCGCATTCCGGGTAGCGTGACAGCAGGCCCCCTCGGAAGGATTCGCCCATGGCTACCTGGTTCATCACTGGCTGCTCCACCGGCATCGGCCGGGCGGCGGCAGCGGCCGTTGCATACGCCGGCCACACCGTCGTCGCGACGGCGCGCCGTCCCGAGACGCTCGACGACCTGGTCGCAGTTCATCCCGACACCGTGATCGCGCTGCCTCTTGACGTCACGGACAACGCCTCCGTCGGGCAAGCCGTCGACGCGGCGCTGGAACGTGTGGGCCACATCGATGTACTGGTCAACAACGCGGGCATCGGCTACTTCTCGACCATCGAGGAGTCAGACCCCGACGACGTGCGCACCATGATGGAGGCCAACTTCTGGGGTGCGGCTCGCGTCACGACCGCGCTCCTGCCCCACCTGCGCGAGCGCCGCGCGGGTCACATCTTCACGGTGTCGTCGATCGCGGGCGTGCGGGGATCCACGGGCCTCGGCTACTACTGCGCCACCAAATTCGCGGTGTCCGGCTTCATGGAGGCCCTCGCCGCCGAGGTGGGCCACCTGGGGATCAAGGTCACGCTGATCGAGCCCGGACCCGTGCGCTCACTGTGGATACCCTCGGGCCAGAAGAAGGAGGACGTCCTTCCCGACTACGCACCGGTGATGGAACCCTTCTGGGATCGCATCCATGGGCTCCCCGGCAAACAGCCCGGCTCTCCCGAGGCCCTCGCGGAGGCGATGCTGAGGCTTGCCGAGGCCCCCGAGCCTCCCCTCCACTTCATCGCTGGCGAGCATGCGCTCGCGGGCGCGCGCACCAAGATCGAGAGCCTGACCGAGGACCTCGACGCCTGGGAAGGTCTGACGCGGTCCGTTGATCGGCCGGCATAGCGCGCCGACGCAGGAGACTAGCCCTGACGGCGCGCCTTGAGCGCCTCGATCGCTTGAGGCAACACGTCTCCCAGGTCCCCCACCACACCGAAGTCGGCAATCTCGAAGATGGGCGCATCGGGGTCGATGTTCACCGCGACGATCGTTCCCGAGGCCTGCATCCCGCCGCGGTGGTGCACCGCACCGGAAATTCCGCACGCGACATAGAGCACGGGTGTGACGGTCACGCCGGTCTGGCCGACCATGTGCTCATGGCTGATCCAGCCCTCGTCGATGGCGTCACGCGAGGCGCCCACGGCGCCGCCCAGCACGTCGGCCAATTCGCGCACGAGCGTGTAGTCGCCGCGCGTGCCGCGCCCTCCGGCGACCACGACAGCGGCCTCCGACAACGGGACACCAGCATCGCGCTCCACGGGCGTGACGGACACGACCGTCTCACGCACCTCGGGAAGCATCCCCATCACGGAAATGACCTCGCCTGCTGCGGGCCGGTCCGCTGGTGCCGCCTGCGTGGTGTTGGGCCGCAACGTGACGATGGCACGGTCCGCGTTCACGCGGGTGCGCACGTTCCAGGTGGCTGCGAACACGGTCTGCGTGGTCTCGACACGGCCATCAACGAGCGCGGCGCCTGCTGCATCGACCACCACCCCGGCTCCGGTTGCGATCGCAAGCCGCGTCGCGACCTCCTTGGTGAAGAACGTGGACACCATGAGCACGATCGCGGAATCCGCCGTCGCGGCGGCAAGTACTGCGGCCGCCGTGCCCGAGTGACGCGCACGGTCGCCAATCGCGACGACGCGCACCTCCTCGGCTCCATATTCACGCAGGGCGGTCACCGCGCCGGCCGGGGGCTCCTCCCCCATCCACACGGCAATCGGCCGCCCGATCGATCGCGCGAGCGTCAGCGCCTCGAGCGTCGGCTGGGCAATCTCATTGCCGCGGTGTTCCACAAGCACCGTCACCATGGTGTCGGTCACGCGAGCCCCCTCTCGATCAGGAACCGCGCAAGTTGCACGCCGCCGTCTCCGGTGTCGTTGATCTTCACTCGGTTCTCGCGAGGCAGTTGGGTCGAAGCGTCAAGCACCGTGGTGCGCGACGCCATCGCGCCCACCTGCGCGGGGTCCACGCCGATGTCGGTGAGCGACCACGTGGCCACCGGCTTGGTGCGGGCGGCCATGATGAGCTTGAAATTGGGATAGCGCGGCGTGTTCGCCTCGTCGGTGACCGACACCAGCGCCGGCAGCGGCGCCGTCACGGTCTCGTGGGCGTCGGGCATGTGGCGCTCGATGGTCGCGACGCCATTCGCCACGGCGAGCGACGACGCGAGGGTCAGCTGAGCGACGTCGAGTTCGGCCGCGAGCGCGGTGGGCAGCATGGACGTGAGCGCATCCAGTGCAGCCATGCCCGTGATCACCAGGTCGACCGGGCCGTCCTTCTCGATCTCGCGCACCGCCGCGGCGAGCACCCGGGCGGTGCCGAACACGTCGGAGCCCGCGATCGACTCGTCGCAGACGTGGACCGCGTGGTCGACGCCCAATTGCAACGCCTTGCGCACGGCGGCCACGGCGTCCGGCCCGCCGACGGTGACGGCGTAGACCTCAGCCTCCCCCTCCGGGAGGGCTTCCTTGAGTTGGAGGGCCGCCTCGACCGCGTTCTCATCCAGCTCATTCATGGTGCCGTCGTCCGCGGTGCGGGTGACGGTGCCATCGGTGAACGAGCGGTGGGATTGCAGGTCGGGCACGAACTTCACGGTGACCACAATGCGCATCCGCCAAGACTAACGGTCCTCGGCCCGCAACCCTCCCGTCATCGTGATACTGCACAATGTCTCCATGGCCCTTGTACCTGCGGCGAACGTGTCGCCTGTTCCGCCCTCGCCCGATCGATTCAGGCTGGGAGTCCACCCGGTCGACGGGGGTGTGACGGTCGCGGTGTTCGCCGCGCACGCGTCGGCGGTGGAATTTTGTCTCTTCAAGGACGACGCAGAGACGCGAGTCACGCTCAACGGCCCGGTGCACGGCGTGTGGCACGGATTCGTGGCAGGGATCGAGGTCGGCCAACGATATGGGTTCCGGGCGTCCGGGCCGTGGGCACCCCGGCGCGGTCACCGCTACAACCCCGCCAAGCTGTTGATCGACCCCTACGGCCGTGGTCTCGATGGGCACCTGGCGCCGATGACCGCGCCGGGGGCCAGCGCCCTTCGATCCAATCGCGACGGGACCGACACCGCCCCCTTCACTCCGCGGTCGGTGGTTGTCGCGGACCCTGGGACGGGCTTTGAGCACCCCAAGCCGCGCACGCCATGGCGAGACACCGTGCTGTATGAAGCGCACGTGAAGGGCTTCACCAAGCTGATGCCCGGCATCCCCGAGGAGCTGCGCGGAACGTATGCGGGCCTGGCACACCCGGCGAGCGTCGAACACCTCACGGCGCTTGGCGTCACCGCAGTGGAACTTCTTCCGGTGCAGGCCTTCGCGTCGGAGCCCCACCTCGAAGGACTGGGGCTCAGCAACTACTGGGGCTACTCGACGATGAACTTCTTCTCGCCACACGCGCCGTACGCCACCCAAGCGGCGCGCGCCGCCGGACCCGAGGCCGTCCGGGACGAGTTCCGCGGCATGGTGGACCTGCTCCACGCCGCGGGCATCGAGGTCATTCTGGACGTGGTCTACAACCACACGATGGAGGGCGGCTGGGGCGACCGCGTCGTGAGTTGGCGGGGGCTGGAGAACTTTGTCTACTACCGCCACAGTGCCATGAACCCCCAGCACTACGACGACGTGACGGGCACGGGCAACTCGCTCGACTTCTCGCAGCCCGCCGTGATCAAGATGACGCTCGACTCGTTGCGGTACTGGACCGACGTCATGGGCGTGGACGGCTTCCGCTTTGACCTGGCCGCCACCCTCGGTCGCAACATGAGCGGGTTCTCCACCGATCATCCGTTCCTGGTGGCCCTCACCACGGACCCCTTGCTCGGCTCCACCAAACTCATCGCGGAACCGTGGGACGTGGGCCTGGGCGGCTGGCAGGTGGGCAACTTCCCCATGCCGATGACGGAATGGAACGACCGTTTCCGTGACTATGTGCGCTCGTACTGGCTCACTTTCGGTGCAGGCAAGGAGGGTGGACGGGACCACGCCACGGCGCCGGAACTCGCGACGCGGCTCGCCGGATCGGCCGACCTGTTTGGCCACACCGAGCCCTACGGGATGCGCGGGCCGATGGCGTCGATCAACTTCATCACCGCACACGACGGCTTCACCGCGTACGACCTCACGGCGTACAACGACAAGCACAACGAGGCCAATGGGGAACACAACCGCGACGGCACGGACAACAACCGGTCCTACAACCACGGCGCCGAGGGCCCCACGGACGACGTGGAGGTGTTGGCCGCCAGGCGTCGCTCCCTGCGCAACCTCTTGGGCACGCTGCTGCTGTCTGCGGGAACGCCGATGCTGCTGGGCGGCGACGAGATGGGTCGCACGCAGCACGGGAGCAACAACGCGTACTGCCAAGACAACGAGATCTCGTGGCTCGACTGGGAACGTCAGCCGTGGCAGTTCGACCTGCAGGCCACGGTCGCCCACCTCATCGGGTTGCGCAAGCGGCACCTGGTGTTGCGCCCGGAACGCTTCTACGACGGCGTCGACATTGATCCCCGCGACCAAGACCTGCGGGCAGACTCGGCGTGGTTCACCGTCTCGGGTGAGCACGAGGACGAGGACTGGTGGGATGACCCTGCCACGCGCGTCGTCCAATTCATGCGGTCGCTGTCACAGCCCGATGAAGCCGACGCTTTGATCGTGGTGAACGGTTCCCGCGAGGGTGCCTCCGTCACCATCCCCGACGACGACGGCACCCTGTGGAACCTGGCATGGGACTCCGCCTGGGAGAGCCCGGCAGAGCACACGGAGGACCTCGTCGCCCCCGGCTCGGTCGCCGAAATGCCAGCCCTGACGATGCGCCTGTACATCAGCGCGGTCTAGAGACCCCCGGGCGGGGTGGTCGCCGATGATCGGTGCACGGCGTGCGCGCTGGACCCCTGGTGTATTCTAGAAAGTGAACGCTAACATTGATGGATCATTTCATGGCCAAAGGGGGTCAGTCGCGATGAGCGAGCACGGCACCATCACCACCACGTTGGCGGCGCCAATTTCGGGCGTCAGCGGACGCCGATCATGACGATCCCTGCTGGCCTCGCCGACCGATTTGCGTCCCTCTACGGAGTGCCGCCCGTCGGCGTATGGTCCGCGCCTGGCCGTGCCAACCTCATCGGCGAGCACACGGACTACAACAACGGATACGTCCTTCCCTTCGCCATCGACGACAGGACGTGGTGCGCCGCCGGACCCAACAACGTGGGCCTGCTGCGCGTCGCCAGCACGGCTCAGACCTCCCGCCACAGCGTCGCGATCGCCGACCTAGAGCACGCCGTCTTTGAGGGCTGGTCGGGCTATGCACTGGGCGTGGCGTGGGCCCTGCACACGATGGGTCACGACCTCTCGAGCGCCCCGGGCATCGACCTCCTGATCGACTCCACCGTCCCTCTCGGTGCGGGCCTGTCCTCGTCGGCGGCTCTCGAATCGGCCGTGGCCATGGCTCTCAACGATCTATGGGAACTCCGCCTGACCCCCATGGAGCTTGCCAAGGTGGGGCAACGGGCAGAGAACGGGGCGATCGGCGCTCCCACCGGCGTCATGGATCAGGTCGCTTCGCTCTTCGGCCGGGAGGACCATGCGGTGCTGCTCGACTGCGCGTCGCTGCGCACCACCGCCGTGCCGCTTCGCCTCGGAGCCAGCGGGCTGTCGCTGCTCGTGCTCGACTCCAAGGTCAAACACGCTCACGCCGACGGCGGCTACGCGTCGAGGCGGCAGGCATGCGAACGCGGAGCGCGCGAGCTGGGTGTGCCATTCCTGCGCGATCTGACGGTGGCGCAACTTGATCAGGCGCAATCCCTCCTTGACGATGAGACGTTCCGCCGCGTGCGCCACGTGGTCACCGAGAACGCGCGAGTCCTCACCACCGTGGAAGCCCTCGCAACCTCGGGTCCCGGCGCCATCGGGGACCTGCTGCTCGCCTCTCATGCGTCCATGCGCGACGACTTCGAGATCTCCGTTCCCGAAATTGACACTGCCGTGGAGACGGCCATGGCTGCCGGGGCCGTGGGCGCACGCCTGACCGGAGGCGGCTTCGGCGGCTCGGCGGTCGCGCTCGTGCCCACCGACCGCGTTCGGCGTCTCAGCGACGCCGTGCGCACCGCGTGCAGTGAGCGCGGATTCGCGGTACCGGAGATACGGACGGTGAACCCCTCGCAAGGAGCTCGCCGTGACAAGTAGCCTGGGTCGCATGACCCCAGGAGCCGCATCGTGACCGCCTGGCTTGTCACGGGAGGCGCGGGCTACATCGGCGCCCACGTCGTGTCCGCCCTGCTCGAAGCCGGATTTGAGGCCGTCGCCTACGACAACCTATCCACCGGCAAACGAAGGTTCGTGCCAGGCGGGGCGAGACTCGTCGAGGCAGACATCCTTGACACCGATGCGGTGACCGCCGCGTTGAGGACTCACGGCTGCGTGGGCGTGATTCACTGCGCCGGATACAAGTACGCGGGTGAATCGGTGAAGTACCCCACCCACACGTACCTCCAGAACGTCTCCGGGACGGCCACCCTCCTCGAGGCCATGGCGGCGGCGGGCACCCGCAACCTGGTGTTCTCCTCGTCGGCGGGGGTGTACGGAACGCCGGACACCGAGGTCGTCACGGAGGACACCGAGTGCCGCCCGGAGAGCCCGTACGGCGAAAGCAAGTTGGTGGCCGAGTGGCTCATCCGTGACCAAGTGACCGCGACCGCTTCCTCCGACGCTCCGCTTGCCGCGACGAGCCTGCGCTACTTCAACGTCGTGGGCTCCGGGCCCTCGCAGGTCTACGACGTCTCGCCCCACAACCTCTTCCCCAAGGTCTTTGCCACGCTCATGCGCGGCGAGCCCGCGCGGATCAACGGCGACGACTACGCCACGCCCGACGGCACCTGCGTGCGCGACTACGTGCACGTGGTGGACCTCGCCAACGCCCACGTGGAGGCGGCTCGCGCGTTGGACGAGGGCCGCCCGTTGGAGCCGGTCTACAACCTCGGTTCAGGAGCGGGCACCTCGGTCCGCGAGATCGTGGACGCGATGCGCGACGTGACCGGAATCGCCACCGAACCCCTGGTCGGCCCGCGCCGTCCGGGGGACCCGGCGCGCATCGTCGCGGCCGGCGACCTCGCCGCGCGTGACCTCGCGTGGGAAACGCGCTTCACGATTCACAGCATGGTGAGGACCGCCTGGGAAGCAATGCCCCGCGGTTAGCGACCGATGTGGAGCCCTGTGAGCGCGACTCGCGGCGCCGTCAAGAGTCCCCGTCTTGGATGGGGGCGCCGAGGCGAGTAGGTTCGTGACATGGAGCGAAGCCCAGAGTTGTCTGTCGGCCGGATCCCCATCGTGGACGTCGAGCCGTCCCTCGAACAGGGGCGATGGCCCGCCCGAGCCGTCGTCGGCGAGGCCGTGCCGATCACGGCCACCATCTTCCGTGAGGGTCACGACTCCGAGGGCGCAACCGTGGTCGTCACAGATCCAGAAGGTAAGCGGCACACCCTGCCGATGCCCCAACAGAACTGGGGACTGTCGCTGTACGAAGCGATATTCCTCCCCACCAAGGAGGGCATGCATTCGTTCCGCGTCGAGGCGTGGTCAGACCCCGTCGGCACGTGGATCCATGCCGCTGAGGTGAAGATCCACGCTGGCGTCGACGTGCACCTCATGCTTGACGAGGGCGTTGATGTCCTTACTCGTGCGCGGGACACCGTGCGCAGGGGCGCGGCCGCGCGGGAGTCGCTCACCGAAGCAATCGCCGCCCTGAAGAACGGGGCGTTGGCCCCCGAGAAGCGACTCGCCGAGGCCCTGTCGGACCAGGTCCGACACACTCTCGCCAAGGCTCCACTGCGGGAGTGGGTGACGGCATCGGCGGAGTATCCCCTCCTCATTCAGCGCGAAAAGGCCCTGGTCTCTGCCTGGTACGAGATCTTCCCCAGGTCCGAGGGCGCCAAGCTCAACAAGAAGACGGGCGAGTGGACGTCGGGAACCTTCGCCACCGCGGCCAAGCGACTGCCCGCGATCGCGGACATGGGATTTGACGTCGTCTACCTCACGCCCATCCACCCCATCGGCTCCACCCATCGCAAGGGCCGCAACAACTCGCTCGAGGCCGCGCCCGGCGATCCTGGAAGCCCCTACGCGATCGGCTCGGAGGAGGGCGGTCACGACGCGACTCACCCCGACCTGGGCACGATGCGCTCGTTCAAGAACTTCGTGAAGCGCGCCAGGGAACTCCACCTTGAGGTCGCCCTCGACATCGCCCTCAACGCCTCGCCCAATCACCCGTGGCTGAAGGAACACCCCGAGTGGTTCACGACGCGGCTCGACGGGACGATCGCGTACGCGGAAAACCCTCCCAAGAAGTACCAGGACATNNGACATCTACCCGTTCAACTTCGAGAACGACCCTGAGGGCGCCTACCGGGCCTGGCGCAACATCTTCCAACTGTGGATCGATGCCGGCGTGACGCTGTTCCGCATCGACAACCCGCACACCAAGCCGCTGACGTTCTGGGAGCGGCTGCTGGCAGACATCGCCGACGCCCATCCGGACGTCATCTTCCTGGCGGAGGCGTTCACGCGCCCGGCCATGATGCACACGCTCGCCAAGATCGGCTTCCACCAGAGCTACACCTACTTCACCTGGCGCCAGACCCCAGAAGAGATGGGCGAGTACCTCAAGGAGCTGGCGGGCGAATCGTCCTTCTACATGCGCCCCAACTTCTGGCCAACCACCCACGACATCCTGACACCCGACATGCAGCGCGGCGGCGCGCCGTACTGGAAGATGCGTGCGGCGCTTGCCGCGACGGGTTCCCCCTCCTACGGGATCTATGCCGGGTACGAGTTCGTGGAGTCGGTCCCCCGGCCCGGCGTCGAGGAGCAGATCGACAACGAGAAGTACGAGTACAAGCCGCGTGANNTGGTCGAAGGCCGACGAGTTTGGCATCGTGTCACTGCTGAGAACCCTCAACGAGTTGAGGTCGGACCATGTCTCCCTGCGCAGACTGCGCGGCCTGACGGTTCACCGCACCACCAACCCGAACGTCCTGTGTTTCACCCGCCACGTGCCCGCGAACGAGTCCCCCAAGGGACGTGAAGATACGGTCATCGTGGTGGCCTCTTTCGACCCCCACGCAGTCAACGACGCGATCGTCACACTCGACATGAGTTCCATCGGCAAGCAAGACGACGATCCCATTCCTGTCGTGGACGCAGTGACCGGAGCCAAGTACACCTGGGGGCGCGAGTTCTTTGTGCGACTCGACCCATCGCAGACGCTGGTGCATGTGGCTACGGTGCGTCTATGACCACACTGGAGGAAACCTGTGGCACGTGACATTGACCCAACGGCGTTGGCAGATATTCTCGCCGGAACCCACCATGAGCCGCACGCGGTTCTCGGTCCACACATCCACGACGGCGGGGTCGTGGTCCGAGTGCTGCGCCCCTTTGCCAGGGAGATCTCGATCGAAACACTCGACGGAACCCTCCCCGCGAGGCACGTCGTGGACGCGCTGTGGCAGGCCGATCTACCGGGCGACGAGATACCGGATTACCGCGTGCACGTCACGTACGACGGCCCGGAGATCGTCTCCGACGACCCCTACCGGTTTCTCCCCACGCTCGGCGAGCTGGACCTTCACCTCATCAGGGAAGGACGCCACGAGCGGCTGTGGGATGCGCTCGGCTCCCATGTGAGGACATACCCGTCCGTACTGGGCGAGGTACACGGCACCTCCTTCAGCGTGTGGGCACCCAATGCCCGGGCGGTTCGCGTCGTCGGCGAGTTCAACCACTGGCAGGGAGTGGGCCACTCCATGCGTTCTCTCGGCTTCTCGGGCGTGTGGGAACTCTTCATCCCAGGGGTGGGAGACGGCACCCACTACAAGTTCGAGATTCTGGGCAAGGACGGCCACTGGAAGCAGCAGGCCGACCCCATGGCTCGGCGCACCGAGGTTCCTCCTCACACCGCGTCAATCGTCACGGCGAGCGACTTCGCGTGGAACGACGAGGCCTGGTTGGACAATCGCGCCAAGCACTCCGCTCATGACTCGCCGATGTCGGTGTACGAGGTCCATCTGGGCTCCTGGCAGCGCGAGGAGGACGGCCGCTTCCTCAATTACCGCGACCTCGGCGTGCGGCTGGCCACGCACTGCACCAACATGGGGTTCACGCACGTCGAGCTGATGCCGGTGACCGAGCATCCGTTCTACGGCTCCTGGGGCTACCAGACGACCGGCTACTTCGCGCCGACGGCGCGCTTCGGCACCCCGCAGGACCTGATGGTGCTCGTCGACACGCTGCACCAGAGAGGCATCGGCGTGATCCTCGACTGGGTGCCGTCGCACTTCCCGTCCGACCCGCACGCGCTGGCGCGCTTCGACGGCACCGAGCTGTACGAGCACGCCGACCCGCGCAAGGGCTTCCATCCGGAGTGGAACAGCCTGATCTTCAACTACGGCCGGTACGAGGTCCGCGACTTCCTCATCAGCAACGCGCTGTTCTGGTTCGAGCAGTACCACGTCGACGCGCTGCGGGTGGACGCGGTTGCCTCCATGCTCTA
>DGBM01000054.1 GCA_002384765.1 Demequinaceae bacterium UBA4004 | reverse complement strand
CGACCCACGCCGGTTCGTGGGCCTGGAGGTCGATCACCGGGGCCGTCGTCGTTTTGGTGTCGCGGCTGAGGGCCTTTCCAGCGCCGCGTAACTCGTCGCGGCTACCCAGCGGCACCACCTCGGCCCCGCACGGCGGAGGCGCGGTTGGGTGGACTCTCGAGAACCCGCACCCGGTCGAGATGGCTCGAAGGTGCTACGTCCCCAGAGGGGAACGAGAAGGCTGGATGGGTGCATGTCCAAGCACCAGCGGCGCGGGGCAACGGGGGACGGGAAAGAGATCGCCTCACGGTTACCAGAGGGCGGATCCAGCCGCCACACGGTCAGGGTCACCACAACAAAGTCATGCCTCGTTCACGATGGGGCAACATCCAATGATTCTTGTCACGAGGATCGCGTCCTGCAGGCGGCGATGAGACGCAGGTGACGAGACGCGCGCCTCTCCTGAGCGAGTCCGGTCTGCCCTGTTCGCCCAGCACGACGACGCGGCCGCCAAGGCCCGACCCAGCTACCCCTGCGTGAGTGAATCGCGGGCAAATGACGCATTGACTGGGACCGGATCTGGCCGTGCCGACATCGACATGGTCATTGACGCCAGATATCGAGGGACTGCCATCCCTGCGGTACGCCGATGGAATCCAGCGACAGTGCATGCGACACCGGGAACACATGCAGGAGCGCGGCCAGTCGCCGGTGCCAGTCCGTCCCAGTCTCGATCCAAGGGAGGAGATAGGCGATCACGGCTAGCGCGTTATAGGTGCCGAAAACTCCCTTGGCCGTCTGCTCGTCTCGAAGGTGGTCGAGGACTGGGACCTGCCCGATCTTGGGCCGGGCTGGCGCGTGCTGGAGCTTCCGGT
The DNA here is from genome assembly GCA_002384765.1 of Demequinaceae bacterium UBA4004. Next base: position 6,494 of record DGBM01000054.1, on the reverse strand, counting down.
TGAAGAGGCGTGCGTGGTGCGCGGCCACGTTGCGCACGTAGTTCAGGCTGGCGAGCCAGCTGACCATCGTCTTCTTGGTCGGTGCGCCGAAGGCGAGCGCGATCTCTTCGGCGTCTTGCTGGCGCAGTCCTCTGTAAAGGACGGAGAGCTGGCCGAGCTCAAGCAACTCGGTGAGCGCCCAGACCGGCATCCGATCGTCGTACTTCTCCCGGAAGTGCGCGACGAACTGCTCGTCAGACTTGGCCCGCCGCTCGCCTGCGCGCTCAAGCCACCTTGCGTGAGAACTGGGAACCAGCTTGCAGCTTTCCGTATCGGTCCCCGGCGCGGTGAATGCCTCCGTGAAGCATGAGGGATCTTCGTGAGCGAAGGCCCAGGTGCGCCCCAGGACGTATCCGAGCTGCATCCGCACGGCAATCTCAATGCGCTCGACGCCGTCCATGACGAGCATGCGTAGCTGTCGGTCGAAGTCGATGATTTCCTCGGCGCGCACGACCTTGGTTGTCGACATACAGTTCGGACTCGCGGAACGGGTACAGATAGCCTGTGAGCCGGTAGTAGCCCACCGCTCGGAGGACGTCAGCCGCATGGTCGCGGCTCCCCACGTCGACTCCCTGGCTCGCAAGCCGCTCGACCTGCTGATCTAGGGACAGCCACGGCTTCGTGTACTCGACCATCAATACCTCGCCAAAAGAAAATCAGCCCGCGCCTTGCGGCAACGGGCTGATCGTGATGTCAGAACCGTAGCATGCTCAGCCGACGGTCCTGATGCCGCTGGCGTGCCTATCCTGTGTACCGCAACTTCCAGATGTCCGCACGAACACCTTCGCAGGCCGGGCACTGATGATCGCGAAGGTAGGGACGCGGGCCGGCGACGGTGTTGACCGGATCGAGGAGGTTCGTCACGAACCTGGCGCGCGATCCGAGCAGTGGAGCGTCGCCGACGGTCGCGCCATCGTCGCCGTCTCGTCGGATGGCGTCCTTGAGCACTTGGCCGGCGAGCAGCACCCCGGCGAGTACGGATGCGAACCCCACGGAGAACTGCGCCGCCGTGCCGTCCGACGGCCGCAGGCGCTCTAGGAGCGCGTCACCGATCTGGCCGCAGCCGCCGGCGCGACCCCATTCGCGGACCCGCTCAGCGTCGGTGCCGACCGCCGCGGCGTGCTCTGCGACGGTGGCGTCGTCCATATCCTCGACCTGAGCCCGCACCTCGCTGTCCGGCACGGACTCACGTGGCGGCGCATTGAAGCATCGGAGGCAAGCGGTGCCGAAATTCGGATCCACTCGCAGCATCTCCACCCGCAGCCCGGAGGTCGATGCCTGGACTGCGGATGAAGGGTACTTGTCCTGGAGCGCTTGGCGGGTCTGCTCGGTGTCGATGGCGCTGATGAGGTCGGTTTGCGCGTCGACCACGTCCTCGGCTCGTCCGTTGGTGGGCTTGATGACGAGGCCGTGATGTCCGCTGAGGCGCGCGGCCGCGGCCTGGGCCTTGGGCTGTGCCACGTCGACCCGGTGGAACGGGATGCACCGCTGGAGGTTGGTGTCGTCGATGCCGTGGGGATCGGCGTCGACCGCACGGATGGTCCCTGACGCCGGCCGGTAGGCCCACAGGGTGAGCAGGAGTGCAGAACCGACGGCGCCGACGCCGGCGAGCACGTGGTCTAGTCCCACCGACGGTTCATTCGGGTGGACGCCATCAGAGGCGGTCAGGTCGGTTGTGGTCTGGTCGAGCGTCCATGCGTTGAGTGCTACGGCTTGTAGCGCGTGGTCGTGGACGCGGGCGTACATGAAGGCCTGACCGGCGGCCAGGCAGGCGGCGACGTACGGGCCGAAGGGGTTGGTGGCGGTGAGGTTGAGCGGGAGGGGCTGGGTGCTGCTGGGAGTGACGGCACCGGTCCATCCGCTGGCGGACACCCGGAGGATGGCGGCGCTCGGCCAGGACGTGGCTGATCCGGACGATCGAGGGTCCTGTAGTTGCAGGACGAGGTCCGCGTCGTCGAGCTCGGTCGCGTCGACGACGGGTGCGGCCTCAGGACCGAACGCGTCTGCGGTGGCCTTCAAGGCGTCGTTGAGCGAAGGTCCTCCGTCGCTTGTTCCGGGGTCGGTTCCCGGCAGTAGCGGCACGTCGTCGATGACGAGGCCGACAGACCCGATGACCGCCTTGGTGCTGCGCGTTAGCAGGGTGACCAGCATCCAGGCCAAGTGCTGGGCACCCGGCTGGCCGGCCAGGGCGGGGTCTACTTCGAGGACGACCCGGAGCGGGTGCGAGGTGCCTCCACACTCATGACCCACGCCAGGAATCGGGAGAAGATGCCGCCAGTCCGGGCCGGGTCCTGAGTTGATGTCCATGGGGTGCTCCTGTGGTCGAGGACCGAGGGGATGATCTTGACGACGGCGTCTGGGGGGACCCGTTGCCAGCCGGCTTCAGTGCGGAGATGGACACCGCAGGAGGCGACGGCCGGGCGCCGGGCGCCGTGGAAGGGGACGACGACGGAGATGGCGCCGGCCCGCTGGCTGTATGCGTGCTCGTCGTCGGTGCGGGAATGCTCAACCCAGTCGTTTCCGTGGGAGTGAACCTGCGCGACACGCGTCATGCGGTCCGTGCGCAGGTGCCGGCCGGCGTCGCTGATGGCGTGCGCAGGAACGCTGTAGTTCCTCGGGCTCAGGACTGCGTCGGGAACCACGACGGTGGTCGCGACGAAGATCTGGCCATATGCCGACGAGTCGGGGTATCCGGTCTCGTCGACGCGGAACCCGTCGAGGTAGGCGATGCGTTCCACCCCGGGCTCGTGACGTTGGAACACGTCCAGGACCGTCTGCCAGACCGCCTCAGGGATGCGGACCTCGACGATCATGGGGCACTCTCCCGGGCTGACGGACCGAGGTAGGCCGCGCTGTTGAGGGCGGCGTGGATGCGAGTCAGCGTCGCGTCGACCCGGTCGGAGCCCGGCCGCCACTTCTGGCCGTCGTTGGGCGAGTGGGCGGAGGTGTAGTAGCCAAGGTTGTACGAAAAGCAGATCAACTGGTCGGGATGCCCGTTCTGGAACAGGTACTCGTCGTGCAGCGCGAACTCGAACCCGACGCCCGCTCCCGAGGGCGCGCCGGGCGATCCGGTGAGCAGCGGAAAGGCAGTGCCGCCCATCCGTGCTCGTTGCCAACTCCCCTCGTGGAACTCGACGAATGTCGCGGACACCGGCCAGGTGTCGTAGTAGGTAGCGTCGAGACGCAACGTGTACACATCGGGAACGCTTCCGTCCCGCTTACAAGCGGGCAAGTGAACGATCGCGACCAGTGGGTTGTCGCTGATTTCGAAGGCCCAGCCGACCGCGCCGCGCACGTGCGGCGAGTGCTCGAAGAAGGCCTCGAGATGCGACCGCAGGAGTGCGGCCGCAACCTCGGGATCGACCGGGGTGAACTCAGGCACCGGCGCCGCCGGTCGCGCGGGCGAACGTCCAGACCAAGTCGCGGCAGCGGCCCGAGGCGTACTCGCGCAGGTGCATGTCGCCGTACTGCCGGACGTCCTCGCCGCTCGCCACGCAGGTCAGCCGGTCTCCGGGCGTCGGCGTGGTCCCCAGGGCGGCGTAGGCGGCGTCGACCATCTTCGAAATCTTCTCGCCCGGACCGCCGTGGATCGTCTGCGGCGGTCCACCGGCGTCGTCGTTGTGCACCGTGATCACTAGGTGCCCCGGTGGGGGCGTGGGCTTGTCCTTCTCGGTGTCCACCTTGCGAGCATCTGCCTCACTCACGGCAATCCTCCTTGGGTCGTGGGCTTCTCTGACTGAGGCCCTTGACTGAAAGGGTAGCATGTATCTCATCACCCCTAGGGTGAAGACGAGCAGACGAGCCAATGTCGCGGCGTGTCGGAGAAAGCCCGTGTCGCGGCTGCCTGTCGGTTCCCGCTAGTCTGATCGTCATCAGCCCATGGGTGATGGAGAACAGACACGTGGACCGGGAGTACTTAGATGAGGATCTGCATCGCCTCGCCACCGACTCCGGGTACCGGCCAAGCGGCTGGAGCGCCCGCGAGATCTCGGACTTCCGCGTCCTCGTCCAATGTGCGCGTGCTGCCCGGTTCGATTCCGACCTGCGGAACATGCGCATGCTCCGGGTCGTGGCCGACGGCACCGAGCCGAACAGGGCGCGGGCGACGTTGAGCTCGGGCCGCGTAGTCGACCTGATGTTCAAGAACGACGACAGCCACGGAGTCGTGGTCTTCGACCTCTTGACTGCAGAGATGGATACCCAGCGATGAGAACTGCACATGACCCACTGCCGATCGACCAGGTGCCTGTCGGCGAACTCCTTGGTCGTGAGATTGAGGCCCGAGGCTGGTCCCAGACGGATTTCGCCGCCGTCTTGGATCGTCCGACCCAGTTCGTCTCCGAGATTGTCAACGGCAAGAAGGAGATCACCCGCGAGTCAGCGGCACAGATCGGCGCTGCCCTTGGTCAAACGGCGGAGTTTTGGCTGAACCTGCAGGACCAGTACCTGCTCGTCGAGCAGTACAAGAACCAGAACACGCGCGCCAAGCTCGACGAGGTGCGACGACGGGCTCGGCTGAACGACAAGGGCCCCATCCAGTTGCTGAAGAAGCGGGGCTACCTCTCCGGCGCAACCTTGGAGGCGCTGGAGGCCGAGGTTAGGGAGCTATTTGAGCTCGAGTCGCTCGATGACGAGCCCGCTTTCGCCGCTGCAGCCAAGCGCGCCAACCGGGACGAGGACATCAGCCTGCTGCAGCGCGCTTGGGTTGCATGCGTCCGCAAGGAGGCACGCCAACTTCCACCAGAGAAGCCCTACTCGCGCAAGGGACTGAAGAAGCTGGCGGCCAGTCTGTCTCGCACCCTGAGGAGCGCGGCTGACTTCGACGACCTACCCGGTCTCATGAGTCGGGTCGGCGTGCGGGTCGTATACGTCGAAGCGCTACCGGGCGCGAAAATTGATGGGTGCGCCATGCTGATCGACGGCTACCCCGTCATCGGCCTTTCCGGACGCGGCAAACGGCTGGACAAGGTTCTCTTTACCCTGCTGCACGAAATCGCGCACATCTTGCTTGGCCATGTCGACGCAGAGCATCTGATCGTCGAGGACCTCGAGGACAAGCAGGACTCGGAAACCGCACGGGAGAAGCAGGCGAACGAAGAGGCAGCTGAGTTGGAGTTCCCTCTGGGCTTCCCAGCCATCCCAGGACGCATTGGCGCCGCGTGGGTCGACCGTGTGGCGGAAGAGCTCGGCGTGGCACGCATCGTCGTGGTGGGTCAGCTTCAGCATCGTGGACGGCTGGACTGGCGCACCACCCTCGCCAAGAACGCGCCAGCGGTGACCGAAGCCTTGGAGGCGTGGAAGTAGGGTCTCAGAGTTGCCCGACGCCCCAGGTGCGAATCCACGGAGTCCACTTTGCTCTGCGTCATTCTGGGCGGAGTGACGCTGGGCTCCACTCTGGTTTGCCAGCGGAGGCTCGAGCGTTCTAGGGCGTCACGCGGTCACTCGGCACCACACACGTGGGCCCCGAGATGGGCCCCTGGAATGCCCGAGAGTGTCGAGCGCCTTATCAGTCGGCGCCGCACTGCACCTCCTGGCGGCGGACGGCATCTAGGCTTCCTCGGTGTGGCGCTGTTCGCGGCCAGTCCAACCGTGGAACGCACTTGAACCGGTACAGGTGCGGCAAAGCCTCGCGCGTCATTGTGCCCGTTTGTCCGAGATCCGCGCCGCCAACCGGGCGGGGACTTCCTCGCTGTTAGCGTCCGGGCCACCGATACCCATATGCCGGCCTACTCCTGAGCGCAACGTGCCGGCGTTCCAGCCACGGGCCGGCGGACTCGGCAACGCCCGAAAGCTGTGGCCGGTCAGCGCCACCGGCTCGTCTTTGCCGAGTTTGCCGCCTTGCCTACGTCCGCGGGCCGGGGGTTGCGACGCGTTCACTGGTCCTCTTTCGGCTCAGGTGTGGCCGCCATGGGCACGGCGAGGACGCGGTCGACGTAGATGCCAGGGGTGACGACGACCTCGGGGTCGATCCGGCCGGTCGGCACGACCTCGTTGCGCGGCGGTGCGGGCCGGGACCTCGCGTTTGAGCGCGGCCGCGAGCTCGAGCAACGCCGCCGGGGTGCACGGCTTGACATGCCGGGCCGCGGGCAGCAGTGAACCCGCCGGTGCGCCACGCCCGTATCCACCGGTCCACGCTGGCCCGCGAAACCCTCACCCGCTCACCGCCTGGACCGGCGGTGGGGCCAGCATCTTGACGCAACGATAGCCCGCGGGTGGATCCTTTTCGGCTGCGGCCGGGGCAGCCTGCGAGTGGCCGGGGCATCCATAGAAGTACATGTTCGATGCCATGATTGAACCGAGGATGTCCGTGATTGAGCCGACGACATTCGGGGGTCGCGGTGAATGTCGAACCAGTGTCTGTGCAGGTCAGCATCGATGTTCGCGGCGGAACCTACGGCGTTCGGGGCAGTGCTTTCGGCGCGAACCGAAAGGAATAGGTCATCGGTTCGATTCCG
>DGBM01000063.1:2501-4074 GCA_002384765.1 Demequinaceae bacterium UBA4004 | reverse complement strand
CGTCGAGCACGGCGCGCGCGCTCATCGACAATGCCGAGATGCGAGGCCGTCCTGGCGCAGTGCCCCGCCGTCTGACTCGCGAGGAACTGCACGATGAGGTCGTCAAGATCGTCACCACTTACACACCGCGGCAGGTGGAGAACCTCCTTGCCGCCGTGGATCGCGACGCGAACAGAGCCGCTGCGGAGACTGTTCGCGTCTTTGTCGATGCCGCGAGGGGACGCATCAACACTGTGAAGTCCAGTTCTCGTGCGATGAACGCCGCACAGCGTGGCGAGGCGTTCGACCACGCACGCGTCGCCCTGTTCCGGCAGGTGGTTGCTGACTTGCAGCGCCTGGCGCCTGTGCAGCGCTACGTCACCGATCAGCGTCGGGCGCAGATGGTGCCGTTTTATGAGGCGTACTTCTCGAACTACATCGAGGGGTCGACCCTGACGATCGACGAGGCGCAGCAGGTGGTGTTCCATAGGGCCGACGTTGGCAAGCCCGAGGACGCGCACGACATCACCTCCACCTACGAGATCGTCGCCGACCACGCCGAGATGTCGCGGCGGCCGAGCGATGCTGTCCAGTTCATGGACTCGCTTCGCGACCGGCACCGGATCATGATGGCCGCGCATCCCGCCAAGCGCCCCGGCGAGTGGAAGACCCAGCGCAACCAAGCCGGCGCAACCGTGTTCGTTGACCCGAGCCACGTGCCAGGCACCCTGAGGGCAGGTTGGGAAGAGGCCGCCGCGCTCACTGATCCGTTCCAGCGTGCCGTCTACATGATGTTCATGGTCAGTGAGGTGCACCCGTTCGCTGACGGGAACGGCCGCTCTGCGCGCGTGGCGATGAACGCTGAGTTGGTTCCCGCCAACCTGCACCGCATCATCATCCCGACCGTGCTGCGCAGCGACTACATGTCGGGGCTCTTGCGGACCACCGCAGGAAACGGCCCTGAGGGTCTCCACCGCGTGTTGAGCTTCGCGCAAAGCTGGGTCGCCCGCGGCGAGTTCGCGGATCTCGAGATCGCAGACAGGTACCTGCGCGCGACGAACGCGCTCGTCGAGGCGGATCACGCGGACCGAGAAGGGATCTACCTTCGCCTGCTGAGGACTGGCGAGTTGGAGGAGTTGGGGGACGTGGCGTATCCACGTGCGACCGCGCCCACGCCGGGACCCTCCATCGCGGACGAGGCTCTTGCTGAGGCAGACGTGCTCGCCGCACGCCAGCGGCGCTTCCCTGAACGGCTCAGAGACAGCGCTGAGCCCGAGCATCCAGACAGCGACGACATCGAACTGGACTGACCGGGCGCGCCTCACCAGCGAGACCCCGCTCGCCTACCCTCCGGAGGGCTGTCGGGTCCGCTTCGCGGGCCGTTTGACAGGAGGCTTGGGGAGACCTGTGCACGTGTGGAGAACTCTGGCGCCGTGCGCCTGGACCGCGCCTACGGTGCGACCGCCAAGCTGGGCGAGTATTGGGCGCCCGCCGACCAGGGGTGCCGTGGTCGCGGCGTGCCCTATCGCGCGGCGAGGGTGTCGCTCACGAGCCGGTTCATGGAGACGCCTGACTGTGCGGCCCTGATCGCGAG
>DGBM01000063.1:0-2472 GCA_002384765.1 Demequinaceae bacterium UBA4004 | reverse complement strand
AAACTCCGCGACGGTCCCGACGTACTCGCCATCCTCGGAAGACCAGGAGACCTGGTAGGTGTAATGGTTCGTGCTCACTGAGGGTCTCCGCTCTTGTTCACAGCGATAGTACTACTACCGGTATCAAGACGGAAGAGCGTTGGCGACGCATGGGGCAGCCAATGGCCGATGCTGTTGGCGGCGCTCGACGACGGAATACGAATCGGGCGTTTTAGCCTGAGCTGAAATGCGAAATCCCGTTACCCGGCCCCCGGAGACGGCGACTCCTCGAGAACCACTACGCCGACGCGGCGGAGTAGGTGTCCACTTGGCACCGGGTGATCGCGAGAGGCCTTGTGTGCTTCCGGCGACGCGCCGTACACTGTCCGTACATCTGGCAGAAGGGTGCAGACATGTCGCACGCCACCAAGAAGGACCAGCGCTTTGAGTTCCGCACTACTGCCGCCGATCGCGAGTTGTTCGCGCGTGCGGCCGAAGCCGCAGGCACCCCCGTCTCAACTTTCGCCAACGAACAGTTGCGCATCGCCGCGCTGCGGGTGCTCGCCGACCGCACCGAGTTTGTCCTCTCGCCCGTCGAGGCCGCGCTGTGGGACGAGATGTGCGAGCGGCCCGCGCGCGATCTGCCCGGGGTGCGCGCGCTACTTGATCGTCCGAGCCCCTTCGTCGACTAGCGGGACGCGGGCCAAGGCAGTGAGGTGGAGGCGGTCGTGTATCTGAAACCTCATGCACTGGAGCCGCGACACCACCTCGAGAGCTTCGAGTCCCGTTCCGACGAACAGTCGCTGTGGCTGCGCGAGCATGCGCGTCAAGCGCACGGCACAAGAACCGCGCACGTGCTGGTGGTGACGACCCAGGCGTCCGATGCGGTGGTGGCCTACTACGCGTGGTGCATGGCGAGCTTCTCGGCGGGACAGGTCCCTGCGCGGATTGCAAAGGGCGCGGGTCGGCACCCGCAACCCTTCGCTTTGCTCGCGCGGCTGGCAGTGTCCATCGGGCACGAAGGCCACGGCTTAGGCCATGCTTTGCTGGCCGATGTGGTGCTCAGGACAATTGAGGCTTCCGAACGCATCGGGTGCCGGGGGCTCTTGGTCCACTGTGAAACGGATGCGGCGCGAGCGTTCTATCTCAAGGCGTTGCCTGAATTCGAGCACAGCCTCACCCATCCGATGCACCTCATGGTGCTGGCAACGGACCTGCGGCGGGCACTCGGGTAACGCTCCGTCACGGTTCGGTTGCGGGTTGAGCCACCGACCTCGCGCCGGTGCCCGACGGGTGCTCGGGTCGCATGACTGCTCGTGTTACAGCGCGTCGGACAGGGTGCGCCACGTGAGCAGTTCGCGGGCGGTAACCGCCTCGATGCGCTCGGCCATGGGGAATCGGTCCGGTCCGCCGTGCGCGACCAGGATGCGGTCGAGCCCCAGGTCCTCGAGCGCGTGAAGCATGCTGGGCGTCACCCGGGGGGAGTCGGTCCGCTTGATCTCGATGCCCCACGGACGTGCACCGGTGTCGAGCACGATGTCGATCTCGGCGCCCGCCTGCGTGCGCCAGTAGTGGACGGGCAGGCCCCACCGGGAGATGTGCTCGACGGCAAGGCCCTCCCAACTGGCGCCGACGATGGGGTGGGCGAGCAGCTCGGACACGCCGAGCGAGCGGGCCATGTCGGCGCCAAGGCCTTCGAGCGCCAGCATCGGATCGGCGAGCCTTGCCTGGTCTCGGGGGTTCCAACCGTTAGCGACCTTGAATATCTAACACGGAACGTTAGATTTGCAAGGTCTATGGATCCTCATTGTGGTGCCCACTCATCCGAGTTGAGCCGAGGATGCGCATCGTAGGCGTAGCGCCAGACCGCGCCAACACCGCGATACTGATCCGGCTGGGTTCCTATGCGGCGATACATGGCTCGCGGCTCATCCTCGCCGTCGTTGCCGAGGCCGATGTCGAGATAGTCCGGGGCCAAGCCAGGAACGAGCATCGGAATGTCGCGGCAACTCGAGCCGTCCACCGGCCCACCGAACAGCAGACACGTAGCCGTGGTGCGGGATGCGGGCGATCCCGAACGACTCGGTGGCTCCGGCAACGCCCCTGCTCGGTTGTGATCGTGGGTCCCCATGGCTTCCCCTCCCTTTGGGTCCACGCTAGGGCCAGGGTCTGACATTACCGAGATGGGTACCACCGGGCAGGTCCTGCTGGCAGCGGCGACGAGGGCGCGGTCTTCTGGCCTAGTCCGTTGCCTCGCGCAACGAGACACTGCGGCGAAACGGCGAAATTACCGCGGCGAAACGGCGAACGATGGCGCGAAAAACGGCGAGCAGGCCTACGAAAAACGGCGAGAACGGCTGTAATTTCCGCATGGAAGGCCTCGTTACCCGGCATGCCGCGGTCGCGGTGGAAGAGGCGCTTTCCGACACCCGCATCTTGGTGAACCAGGGCGCGCGGTAAGTGGGTGAGAGCACCCCCGCGGGCTCCTGGTCA
>DGBM01000110.1 GCA_002384765.1 Demequinaceae bacterium UBA4004 | reverse complement strand
TCGGTTCATTCTGGGCGTGCCGGTGGCGAGGCCCCACCGCCCCGCCCGGGCCGGGCTGTCGGCAAGCGTGGCTGCGGCGGCCTGCCGGGGCAGGGTGATGGCCTCATCGAGGTCCGCGACGTCACCGGTTTGTTCGAATCGCGACAAGAATGCACTCGCGAGGCTGCTTTGGTACCCCGGCTGGTTCAGGTTACCGGCCGGCGTGGCCGCGATGGCCTGCCGGTACAGCTCGATGGCCTCGTCGAGGTCCGCGGCGTCACCCGTCGTCTCGAACCGGGTCCGCAGCGCGATCGCGAGGTTGTTCCACAACCCGGGCCGGGCCGGGCTGCCGGCAGGCGTGGCTGCGACGGCCTGCCGGTACAGCTCGATGGCGGTGTTCAGGGCGTCGGAGTTTCCGGTGCTTTCATACTGGGCGTATGCGCGGTAGGCCTGCTCAGCGAGCTCGCGTGCGGTGGGGTCTGGGTCGGTCATAGAAGGGCTCGTTTCGGGGTAGGCGGCCGTTCGGTGTGTGCCGGGCGTCGTGGTGGGTTGATTGTTGCTTTGTTTGTGGCGCCGGGAAAGCGGTGTGCGACGCGGGTCTAGTGGAGGGTCAGGTTTCGGCGTGGGGTACGTCGAGGTCGACGTCGTGGTATTGGTGGGTGACGGTGTCGTTGTTCAGGGCTCGGTAGGCGGCCGCGAAGGCGGTAGCGGCTTGGGTGACGGCGTAGGTGCCGCAGTCGATCGTGTCTTGGAGCTGGGCGTCGGTGAGCCCGGCGCGGGCGGGGGCGAAGTACTGGGCCTGGACCTGGTGCTCGGCCGTATCCAGGACGAGGGTGGGCCAGCGGTGCTCGTTATGGAACGCGTTGATGATCTGCAGCAGCAGGGGCCATTGCTGCCAAGGGGCGTCATCGAGCAGCACGGCTTCGATGGACAGCAGCGCGGCGTGGTGCCGGCAGAGCTCGATGACGAGGGTGCCGCCGAGGTACTTCTTGTCGCGGAGGGCGAATGCGGGCTCGATCGTGGGCAGCAGGTTCAGCCCGTCCTGTGCGAGCAGTGCGCGGACGCGCCCGGCCGTCACCTCACCGTTGTCGTTGTCGTTCATCGTGGTCGCCTCCTTTCTTGTTGTGTAGGACGGTGCTGTGGTTCGTGATGACACAGGCTGTCGGTCGGGGCTGGCTGTACGCGCGTATCGCGCGGATGGCTGTGGTGCAGGTGCCGGGGTCTCTGCCTGCGGTGTGCGGCGGCGGAGACCCCGGGGTTGGGCGGCGCGTCTATGCGCCGCGGGCGGTGGGCAAGGGGAACAGCGGCGTTTGCCCTGGGGCGGTGTCGGTGTTGGTGTCCGCGTCGTGTTCGGCGTCGTATGGGGTCGGTGGCAGGTCGGCGAACGTGTCGGTGTGCTCCGTGGCGGTGCCGGCGGTGCGGGCGGTGGGCAGCGTCGTGTCGGTGGGGGGCGTGTTGTAGGTGTTCTGTGCGCGCCAGCGTGCGAGGCTGCGCGCTTCGTCGGCGCGCAGTTCGGCGAGCCTGTCGCGCAGCTGCGCGACCTTCAGCGCGTTACGGGCGTGGTTTTGTTTGACCTGCGCGGTGAGCACGGTGTGCAGGTTCGCGAGGTCGCCCTGTGCTTTGGCGCGCGCGTCGGTGTCCCATTGGCGGACCCACGCGGTGACGATGCGGTCCGCGTGGTCGGCGACCTCGCTCAGGCGGGAGCCGGCCTCGAACTGGCGCGCGATTTCCTGGTCGATGAGCAGGCGGTAGTCGGCGATGTCGGCGCGTTGGTCGTGTTGTGCCCGGGTGGACAGCAGCTCGACGTGCGGCACCTGGAACGGGGCGCCGGCGGTGGCGTTCGGGTCCGCGGCCAGCACCACGGTGCTGGTGTCGGCTGGCGGCGCAGGCGGTCGGCGCCGGCGACGGAAGGGGTTCTTCACGATGCGCTCCTCGCGTGTGGGTGGTGGTGGGTCGGTCCGCGGTGGTGCTGTGGTGGGCCGGTCATGTAGTAGGACGGTGATGAGGGGCGGAATGAAACAACCGCCGTGTCCTCGCCGATGCGGCCTCGTGTGGGGCCGTTGTCGTGGATCGTTGGTGTGGAGGGCGCGGCGTGGTGCTCGCGCCCTCCACACCAACGGGGCGGCCCGGCTCTGCGGGGCGACGCCTGTCGCGGGGTGTGGTGAGTGTGTTTGGTGGGGCGGGGTTCGGTTAGTTGAGTCGGATGCCGCAGACAGGGCACTTGCGGAATCGTGCCGGGTAGGCGATCTCGGTGCCGCAGCCGCGGCAGACGTACATCGCCATGCGGGCGATGGCAGTCGGGATGCTGATCATGTGGGTCACCTCCTTTTGGTACGCGGTGCTGCTTGGTGAGGGTCGGGCCGGGGACGCGAGGACCGGTGTGTTGCGGTTTTGGCCCCGCCGTTTCCGGCGTGGTGGTGCCCCGGCTCAGCGTGTGGTGGTGTTCCACGGGTTGGGCTGGGTGCTCCAGGCCGGGGTGGTGTTGGTGGGCGGGGTGTGGATGATGCGCCGGCGGCGTACGTCGAGCTTGCGGGTGTAGGTGGCGCCGCGGCGGTTGTAGTACGCCGTGATCGCGGCGGCCTCGATCACGAGGCTGATCCAGCGCTGTTCGAGCTCGCTGCTCAGCCGCGCGATCGCGTTCTGGTGGTCGTCGATTGCTGCGGTCAGGGCGTGGATGCGGCTGTTGGTGGCCGCGACGCGCGTGGCGTGCGCGCGGGCGCGGGCGCTGGCGATCTCCTCGGGGCTCTGGAATGTCTCCCCGACGCTGGCCGCGGACGCGTCGCCGGGACCGGTGTCCAGGACCGTCGCGTGGGCTTCGAGCGCGTCGGCGAGCTGGCTCTGCGCGTTCGCCAGCGCGACCTGGGCGGCGGCCCGCTGCGTGGCCAGCGCCCCGGCGATCGCGGCGTGGTCGACGCGCGCGGACTCCAGGGCGCTGAGGTACTCCTGCTGCAACCGGTCCAGCCACGCCGTGTCGGCCGGAATGCGCGCCGTGTCGGTGAGCGTCTGGGCGAGGTGGCGGCGGTACTGCCCGCGGGGCCGGTCGCGCCAACCCGCGAACACGTCGACGAGCTGGGTGACGCGGCGGTACTTGATCGCGGGGTGCGCGGCGTGCGGCGGGTGCACGCTGGGGGCCCGCGCGGGCGTGGTCGTGTCGGTGGTCATGATGAACGAGTTCCTTCCTCAACATTGGTCCTGCCTCAGCACCAGGTTGTGGTGGTGCTAACCATGTAGACGTCGCAGCACGCGAGGATGAAACGACCTGGCCTACCACCGGTGGGCCCAGCCGCGCACGCCCCCCGCCCGGGGCGGCGTGCCGCGGCCCACAGGAGCAGAAGTAAAAAGGGGTTCGTCGTGGTGAACAAGCGTGAGGCCCGGCTCGCTAGACGCGCCGCTACTGCAGTCGAGTACGTGAACGCCGGCAGCGACCCGGACCGGTTCACGGCGGTCCGTGACGGGCTCGGCGCCGACCAACGCAATGTGCTGCTGCTGGCGGAGGCACCCGGCGGCGAGGCCGGATCCTGGCCCCTGGACCCGTCCGAGGCCGCCGAGCTGGCCGGCGCGGCGGTGGGACGTGTCGTCGCTATCCGCGCCGAGGCGCTGTCGGCGTGGCGCGCGGCCGCCGCGTACCTCTACCTCGAGCCCGGCGGGATGCGCCTGGTGCTGTGGGACCGCCCGCACTCGCGCACCGCGGCGCACCCGTCGTACTCCCCCACCACGATGGCGCGGACCGACGGCCCGCGCGGCCCCGGATGGCAGGCTCCCGTCGAGGACCCGCGTCAGTGGCTGAGGCGCACCTGCACCGAGCACACTCGCACGATCCGGACCCCGGCCGGCGTCCTCGCGGTCAACATGGACCCGGCAACGGTCAAGGACCAGGCACTGCTGACGCTCTACCTACGCACCGAGCAGCAACATGCCGAGCTACGCAAGCTCAACAAGAAGATCACCCGCCTCACGAAAGAGGTCGCGCGGCTGCAGACCGCGCGCGCCCTCAACGCGACCACCACACCCAGCTCCGACGGGCAGGATGGTGACCCGCGCACGCGCCTGCAGGAAGAGATCGTGATGCACTGGATCGGCCGCCGCGCGAGCGAGCCGCACCTGTCCCTGGCCCCACCCGGGCTGCCCGACGCGTTCCTGCAGACCGTCCCAAACGGCAACGGCGGACCAGCCAACCGCGTCGACGTCATCGACGCGATCGTGGACGTGTGCACCGGCGCAGCCAGCGACCCGACCCAACGGGCGCCCCGACGGCAACCACACGATGCCACCCCCAACGGCACCGACCGCCGCATCCGCACGCGCGACCAAGCGCGCGCGATGCGCTGCTACATCCGTAATGCCACCCCCGCCGCGCCCCGCCTCTCGTACTGGCTGCTACCCACCGGCGAGATCGAACTCAGCCACGTCGGCGTGCACGACGACTACCGGATGCGCAACGCCACCTAGCCGCCACCCATCCGCCGCCCTGCGGATGGGTGGCGCCTGGCGGCTGTCCGCAGCGCGGACTGCCTGTTTCATTCCACACACCGCGACCGTCTGTACCTGTAGCGGCACCAGTTCCGGTGTCGCGCAAGACGAAATACAGAGGGAGGAGGCCGGATGAACGAGAACCAAGACCTCGTCACGACCGACACGGCCGCAGCGCCACCCGGCACAGACGAGGCGGTGCGTTCCGACCGCCGCACGCCGCTGGTGCTGTGGTTCGTGATGGTGGTCGCGTTCGCGGGATCGATCGCGGACGTGCTGATGATGAAGGCGGTGCTGGATCACTTCAGCGGCAACGAGGTGATCAGCTGGCTGCTGGGTATCACGATCGGTATGCTGTGCTTCGGTACCGCGCTCAGCGCCGGGATCGCGATCGTGGAACGCAAACGCGCCGCGGCGGTGGCGCTGGTCGCCGCCTGGGCCGTGCTCGGTGTGGTGCTGTTCGCCCTGCGGTACCGCACCGCGGACATGACCCGATCGCAGCTGCCGCCGAACGCCTCAGACAGCGTCAAGTTCGTCGCCGAGCAGGACTACCTCACTGAGGTCGCCCGCGACCACATGATGGCGTGGGTCATGATCGCCGTGTTCGTGCTAGTCGGGGTCGCGGTCATCGTCGACACGCGCAACATCTGGCAGCCGGACCTGTGGGCCGCTAACCGCTCCGGCAAGCAGGCCGACGTCGTCCACGACGAACTGGTCCCGGCCGAGGCCGAGCTCGTGCGTAACCAGTACCAGGCCGCGGTACAGGGCCTCAAGGAGAAGATGATCGGCGAGGACCTGACCAACCAGTACCACAACAACACCCACCGCGGCACCGAGCTGCGGCAGCACGCGCGCCAGCGCATCATCGAGTGCTCCGGCGACCCGTCCGCGGTCGGCCTCGGCCGCGCGCCGCACGTCGAGCACATCGACACCGCCGGGGCGCGGTCGTGAGCAGCCGCCCCATGCTCGGCAGCGCGGGCACCCTCGTGTGCCCGCGCTGCCTGGCGCAGCTGCGCAAATGCATGTCCTGCAGCAGCCACCGGTGGGTGTGCACCGACTGCAGCTACGGATTGATCTGCCGAGCCACGCCCATGACTGGATCACCCCGTTGACCTACGATCACAGGCACGACCGATGACGACCAGCACCACCCAGCACTTCCTCGGCAGGCCGCCCGCGGCATCACTCGTCCCATGTAGCAGTGGGGAGCCACGCATGACCACTACCCCCACGCCCGACACCGAACCTCACACCAACGGCGGCGGCGGCGAGGTCGACCTGCTGCGGACCGTCGCGGTCCTGCTGATGCAGGCCACCGGGCTACCGCATGACCACTGCACCGCAGAAGCTGCGGCCCTCGTCGTCGACATGCGCGCACGCTACCCGCACCAGCAGCCGTCCCGCGTCACTACCGACCCGGTGTGGCTCCGCGAGGTCACCCGCCGCGGCGCAGAGCTGAACCGGCGAGTCGCACGGGACCTCACCGGCGGGCTACGCGAGCAGCTGCTCACCGCCGCGGAAGACCTCCGCGGCGGTGACCGCGACGCCGCGGAGCGGCTCGTGTCGAACACGCTCGCGCGCGCCGAACAGGCCGCCGAGACCGCCAAGCTCATCCACGACCCCGCCATCCCCGTCCCGGCCGAACAACAAACCCTCCGCGTCCTACAGACCTGGCTGGAGTTCGAGGCGTGGCGCGTGGACGCGGAGCCTGCACTGCGCCGGCAGGCGTGGTCCCTGTGCCGTAGTCAACCCAGTCCACGGCACGACGTGGAGGACCTCGTGGCAGAAACGATCCTGACCATCTACCGCCGCCGCGACACCATCGACTCCCCCACGACGTACGCCAGACGCGTCCTTACCAACAAGTACATCGACCTGTACGAGCTGCGGACGAAAAAGGGCCACGGCACATCGACTAGCTACGGCAGCGACGAGGACGCGGAGACCAACAGCCTCGCGCTCGGGACCACCCCCGCGACCGGCATGGACGCACACCTCGACGAGGACGTCAGCGCGCGGGTCCTGTCAACCATCCTGCGGGCCATGCTCCACGCGCGGTGGACCGACCGCGCCTTCTGGAGCACCCGCACCAGAGTGGAACGGTGGCTCGCGGCCAACTTCCAAGGCCGCGAACCGGTCTACCCACCACTGCGCGGTAAAGATCTCGCGGGCAAGGTCGGGGCATCCCCGCAGGCCGCGGCCTCCGACGTCAGCGAGGTCAGCGACCGGTTGCGGTTCGCGTACTTCCTGCTGCAGCAGGCCCCCGGCATCACCTACCAGCACGTCGTCCGCGGCGAGACCGTCGCAGCATGCCTGAACGCGGCCCGCGTCGAGCTCCCCGCGCACGACCGCGACGCGCTTGAAGGAGCACTCACCCGCCGCCGCGGCAAGCAGGTAAGCCAGCCGCTCGAGACCACCGAGGTCCCGTTCCCGGTCGACGGCCTCGGCCCGAGGCTGATCTGTCCGCACCCGCTGACCGACACGGACCAGTTCCACCGCGCCCTCGCCCACTACCGGCACCGCGCCGCCGCCGCGCTCTAGACCACCATCACCGGTGCCCCCGGCACCCCCACCAAAGAAGTGACCCGTCCATGACAGAGCACCAGCACCCCCACCGCGACCCGTCCAACGACCCGTACACCGCAGCCCTCGACCAAATGCGCCGCCTCTACCTGACCGCGCCCACCATCGAGGACCTGAACGGCATCAGCGACCTCACCCTCGCCGGCGGGCTCGCGGCCGGCTTCGACGACCTCACCGCGGCACGCGTCGCCGCGAACAACCACCGCACCCTCGACCAGATCGCGCTCCTATGGTCAGACGAGGGACACCCGTCCGAGGCGTTCCTGCTTGCCAGCGACGGCGATACCGACCTCGCCGCCGCGCACCGCGCCATCCTCGCCGGCGCCCACCACGACACCTGCCCCGCATGCGCCGCCTGGCTGCACCTGCAGCACAGCCCCGACGAACCGCTGGACAACGCGTACCGCACCGACGTCCACGCCATCTCCGCGCTGCTCGTGGCCGGCCTCGACGGCATCAACCCGATGCGCCAACCCGTCACCGGCCTCACCGACGGCTGGGCACTACGCCGCGGCGACGAGCTCCTCATCGTGGCCGACCCCGCCCACAACGACACCAGCCTCCTCATCCAGACCCCGCATGGGGCAGACCGCATCACCCTGCACTACCGCGACGACCTCGAGCGTGCCGCCGCGTCGGTCTACGGCCTCACCCCGGACCAAGCCATCACCATCTACACCTTCACCGACATCACCACCACGCCAGATGCCCCCACCGTCATGCCCACAAAGACCGGGGATATGACGAGCACCGAAGTCGATCACCAATTTGCCAGCATTCGCCAGCTGCTCGGCGAAGAACTATGGGACACCGTCCTCGCCGACTTCGGTGAAGAGATCGCGCAGAACCTGCAGCCACTGAATGTCAGCGCGCTGGCCAACCGGTCTGTCTCCGCGAACACCCAATCCGACCCGTGGCCCCAGTACACGCACCTAGAGTTCGGCACCGACACGCACAGGATCGTGTTCACTCGCACGCTCCACGAGGACGGCACCGGCGAGTGGGCAGTCGACCTCAGCTTCGGAGAGGCCGGCTGCACCGTGTACGCCGTATTCAACGACGGCGCCACCGCCACCGCCACCCTCACCGGTTACACCTACGAGGTCCTCACCACCAACCCCACCGCTGCCCTCATCAGCGCCGCGATCACAACGCCCAACTCACCCGAGCAATGACAGCGGACCTCGCTACCGGCACGCCCAGAA
>DGBM01000194.1 GCA_002384765.1 Demequinaceae bacterium UBA4004 | reverse complement strand
ACCGGCGGCGATTGCCACATCTACTCCAACCACCTGGACCAGGTCCACCTGCAACTCAGCCGCGACCCGTATCCCTACCCCACCCTGCGCCTCGCCGACCGGCCGTCCCTGATGGAGTACGACATCGACGACGTCGAGATCCTGGNNCACCACCCGGGCATCAAGGCCCCGATTGCTGTTTAGAACCATGACGGCCTAGCACTGTGACTATCTACGCCATCTGGGCTCAGGCACTCGACCGGGCCGGTCGCCCGGTCATCGGGCGCGACGGCGACATGCCCTGGCACCTGCCCGAGGACCTCGCCCACTTCCAGGACTGCACGCGGGGCGAGGCCGTGGTGATGGGACGACGCACGTGGGAGTCGCTCCCGGCGATGTTCCGGCCGTTGCCCGGCCGCTTCAACGTGGTAGTCACCTCCGGTGAGGGCCCTCGCAACTCCGCATCGGCCACCTCCCTAGCAGGCGCGCTGGAACTGGTCAATGAACAGGAGCCCTCATCCGACGTGTGGATTATCGGCGGCGCTCGACTGTTCGCCGCAGCCCTGGGGATCGCCCACGAGGTGGTCGTCACGGAGATCGACCTGATCACCGAGGGCGACACCTTCGCGCCTGAACTCGACCCCGCGGACTGGACCGTCGCGTCGGCTTCCGACTCCCAGACGTCCAAGACCGGGTTGGGCTACCGCTTTGTCACCTACCACCGCGCCACCGCACCCCGCGGTTGAGCCCTCGCGGCGTGCCAGAATCGGCGCATGGCTGAGTCTCGGTGGAACATCCCCCACCGCATCGTCACGGAACGCCTGGTACTGCGCCGATACCAGGCGGCCGATGCCGAACAGATGTCTCGCGTGGTCACGGCGAGCAGTCAGTACCTTGCCCCATGGATGCCGTGGGCGCGCGCCGAGCCCCTCCCCCCCGCGGAGCGCGCCGCGCTGATCAACACCTTGATCGCGGATTTTGACGAGCGGCGCGACTTCACCATGGGGATCTTCCTTCGCGACGCGGGCGACTACGTAGGAGGCACGGGACTCCACACACGACTCGGCGCAGGAGTCCTGGAAATCGGCTACTGGATCGCACGTGACCAACAGGGCCGCGGCTACGCGACCGAGACGGTGCTAGCGCTCACTCGCGTCGCATTGGCCTTCGCTGGCGCGGAGCGAGTCGAGATCCACCACACTCCGGACAACGTGACGTCGCGCGCCGTGCCGCAGCGCTGCGGCTTCTCCTACGACGGCCGCGCGTTGACGCCCATGCCGGGCGTCCCGGACGCAGAGCCCACCGACATGTGGTCCGCCACACCCGAGCACCTCGCCAGCACACCCTTCGCCTCGACCCCCCGCCCGCACCTCTTCGACGTCGATGGACACGAGCTGCCATGGCCCGCCTGACCACCGGGCTCAGCCCCGTGCGCCAGCAGGCGGTCTCCGTATCGCTCGCGACCGGAGCGTACGGACTGAGCCAGGGCGCGCTCGCCGTCGCCGCCGGGCTCGACCTCTGGCAGACGCTAGCGCTCTCGCTGATCGTGTTCTCCGGCGGCTCCCAGTTCGCGTTTGTGGGCGTCATAGGCGCGGCCGGCTCTCCTTGGGCCGCCGTGGGAACATCGGCGCTCCTGGGCATCCGCAACGGCTTCTACGGCGTCACNNGCGGTCGCCGGCCAGTACATCGGCGAACCGCAAGCGTGGGGACTCGACGCCGCGGCCGCCGCCGCGTTCCTTGGGCTCGTGTGGCCGCGACTCGCGCCGCGCAGGGCCCAGGCCGTCGCCGCGGCCGCGGCCCTTTTCGCCTTGGCCCTCACCCCCGTCCTGCCCGCCGGGCTGCCGATCCTCGCCGCCGCCCTGGTGGCGGTCGCTGCCGGATGGGGCGGACCGCCCATCGACCTCGAGCCGACGGAGGCGCCCGTATGAGCGCACACGCATGGCTGTGGGTCGCGATCGTGGCGGCCGGGGCAGTGTCCTGGCTCACCAAGGCCACGGGCCACCGGGTGCCCGAACGCTGGCTGGAACACCCGCGCGTGCACCGGATCGCCAGCTACATGACCGTGGCGCTGCTGTTCGCACTGTTTGCCGTGCAGGGTTTCACGTCAGGCCGCGCCCTCGCGTTCGACGCTCGCGTGGCCGCCGTCGCCGTCGCCGCCGTGCTGCTGTGGCGTCGCGCACCCTTCATCGTGGTTGTCATCGCCGCCGCAGGCGTGGCCGCGGGCTTGCGGGCACTGGGCTGGGGCTGAACCCGCCGGTCTGCCCCCGCCGCCTGTCGGACTCGCCGCCGGGCTGTCCACCGCCGGTCTGCCCGGGTCAACGTGAGGAGTTGACCGAGGTCCTGTCCAACACCGCGCGGCAACGCGTAGTCTCGGTGCTATGAGTCAGTCCGCCGCACCCGACGTGTCCATCCGCCCGGCCCGGCCCGGCGACGAGCAAGAAATCGGTCGCATCCAGGTGGACGCCTGGGTCGCCTCACTGGGAGAACGCCTCGGCACGCGCCGCCACCACGCCTTCGACCGCGAGGAGATCACCAAGGGGTGGGCACAGTCCATCTCTCAGCCGCCGACCCCGGGCCACCAGGTGCTCGTGGCCACCTCCGACGGCACCATCGTCGGCTTTGCCGCGATGTCGCCCCCCAACAGCATCGTCGCCCTCGAGGTGGACCCCGCATGGCGCAGGCGCGGACACGGATCCCGCCTGCTGGCGGCCGCCGCGGATCACCTTCGCAACAACGGTGGCAAAGAGATGAAGATCTGGTCACTCGAACAGGACACCGTGCGCACCGAGTTCTTGGCGGGCGCGGGCTTCGGCGAGGCCGGCATGAGCCGGGAGCTGGAAGGGCCGGGATTCGCGATCCCTGAGAAGCTCTGGCACGCCTCGCTGACGGACGCCTCCTGACGAGGCGATGCGCTACGTCGCCTGGCGCGTGGCCCGCCGGGCTTGGCGGTAGAGGTCTCCCGCGTGCCGCAACGACTTGCGCGCCATCGACCGGTCCCCGCTCGCCTCGTAGGCGTAAGCCACGTGAAACCAGGCAGCCCAGTCATCGGGACGGGCGTCCACGTTCCTGCGCGCCACCTCGAACACGGCGGCCTGGGCGGACTCGGTAAGTTTACCCCGCTCGTCCGTCTCGCCGTCGTGAAGCGGTAAACGGTTCTGGCGCTCCAGCTCATTGGCCATGCGCTGCACCACGGTTCCCGTGCGCCATTCGTGGATCATCCACCACACGCCGATCGAGGGAAGCACCAGCAATGCCACGCCGAGGACACGCGCGACGGGGTCGTCGGTGGCAATGAACATGAAGGCGCGCCCGGCGACCAGCGCAAAGTACAGGGCGACGATGGCGAAGGTGGTTGCCGCCGCCAGGAACGCCGGGCGTCTGAGCAGCCCCACTACAAATCCATGTAGTGATCAAGGCCGACCGTGAGGCCCGGGTGGCGGTCCACGTTGCGCACGGCGAGCAGGACGCCTGGCATGAAGCTGACGCGGTCGAAGCTGTCGTGGCGAATCGTGAACTGCTCGCCGGGGTTGCCCATGAGGATCTCCTGGTGCGCCACGAGACCGCGCAGGCGCACGGCATGCACCCGGACGCCATCCACCAGCGCGCCACGGGCGCCATCCGGGTCCGCGGTGGTGGCGTCGGGCGACGGCGCCACGCCTGCCTCCGCGCGGGCCGCGGCGATCCCGGCGGCCGTGTGCACCGCCGTACCAGAGGGCGCGTCCACCTTGTCGGGGTGGTGCAGTTCCACGATCTCGACCGACTCGAAGTACTTGGACGCGGCCGCGCTCAGTCGCATGGCCAGCACCGCACCCAGCGCAAAGTTGGGGGCCACCAGCACGCCCAGTTCCGGGCGCTCCTTGAGGTGCTCGCTCACGCGGTCAAGAGCCTCGGCNNACGGTGAAGTCGACCGCGACCTCCGCCTTGGCGCGTGCCGCCTCGGCGAGGTCATCGCCGGAATCCAGCTGAGCGACAAGGTCAAGGTCCTCGGCCGCTTGAACCGCGGCAACGACCGCCCTGCCCATACGACCGGAGGCCCCGACGACTGCGACATGGATCATGGTTCGAGCCTACCGGTGAAGTGCGGCAAGCCCTACGACGCGGGGCCCACCCGCACCTCGCCGCGCGGCCGTGCCGCGAGTTCTGACGCCAACGCGGCGACGTCGTCGGCCGTGACCTCGCGCACCTGATCCAGGGCCTCGCCGATGCTCCACAATTCCCCGAACACCATCTCCGCCTTGCCCAGTCGCGACATGCGGGAGTACGAGTCCTCCAGCCGTAGCACCGTCGCTCCGGCGATCTGGCCCTGCGCACGCTCAAGCTCGCCGGGCGTGATGCCCTCGGACAGGCGTTCCAACTCCGCCATCAGCAAGCCCGCCACCTCGTCGGCCCTGGTGGGGCTGCACGCCGCGTACATGCCGAACAGGCCAGTCTCCGCGTGCGGCTGGCCAAACGAATACACGGTGTACGCCAGCCCGCGCTTCTCACGGATCTCCTGGAACAGCCGCGAGGACATCCCCGCGCCCAGGATCGTGCTCATGACGCCCAGCACGTTGCGGCGTTCGTCGGCGGCAGCCAGGCCCCGCGTACCGAGCACGATATGCGCCTGCTCGATGTCTCTCACCACGTTCAGTCGCGGCGTCAGGGTCGAGTCGACCGATGCGGTCGTGTCACGCCTGGCAAGTGGCGCCACGTCGCCGTCGGTGTCCCATCCGCCACGGCTCAGGGCGGTCAGCACCGCGTCGCACAGGGCGTAGTGCTCCACGCCGCCAGCCGCGGTGATGATCAAGCCCTGCGAGCGGTAGTGCTCGCCGTAGTGCTCCAACACGGCGCGTCGCTCCACGCCCTTGATGATGTCGGGGGTGCCGCCAATCGGCCTGCCCAACGAGTGTCCACCCAGGATGGCTTCGGCAAAACGTTCGTGCGCGACGTCACCCGGGTCGTCGTCCGCCATGGCGAGTTCCTCGAGGATGACCCCGCGTTCGAGATCGAAGTCGGCCTGCGTCAGCTTGGCGCCCGTCACCATGTCGAGAATCACCTCCGTCGCCATCAACAGGTCGACGTCGATGACACGCGCGTAGTAGCAGGTGAACTCCTTGGCGGTCATCGCATTCGATTCGCCTCCCACGCGGTCAAACGACTCCGCGATATCGAGCGCACTGCGCGTAGGTGTGCCCTTGAACAGCAAGTGCTCAAGGAAATGCGTCGAGCCCGCGTGCTCGGGCAACTCGTCGCGCGAACCCTTGCCGATCCACGCGCCAAGGGTCGCCGACCTCATGCCAGGAATCTGTTCCGTGAACACGCGCACCCCGCCGGGAAGGATCGACCGACGGACAACGGCGCCGTGGTCTTGCTCGAACGTGAGACTCGAATCGGGATCGGATGCGGGAATCAGCGGGAGGTCATGAGGCATGTCAGCGAGCCTAACCCGCTGACGGAGCCATGCTGGCGCACCAATGGCCCGCAGGGTGCGGTCGGGACGGCGCAGACGCCACGAGGGCGGCCCCGGTTGCCCGGGACCGCCCTCGTGAGCGTGTCGATGACGCGGCGGCGACTACTCGTCGTCGGAAACGTCGTCCGAGGCGTCGTCAGCGGTCTCAGCTTTGGCGTCTTCCACCACTTCAAGCGAAAGCTTGCCGCGCGGGTCGATCTCGCCAATCTGGACCTGGACCTTCTGACCGACGGACAGGACGTCCTCGACGTTCTCCACACGCTTGCCACCCACCAGCTTGCGGATCTGCGAGATGTGCAGCAGTCCGTCCTTGCCGGGGGTGAGCGACACAAACGCTCCGAACGTGGTCGTCTTGACGACTGTGCCCAGGTAGCGTTCGCCGATCTCGGGAACCTGAGGGTTCGCGATCGCGTTCACGGCTGCCCGTGCCGCTTCCGCTGAGCCGCCGTTGGTGGCCCCGATCAGGACCGTGCCGTCGTCCTCGATGGAGATATCGGCTCCGGTGTCTTCCTGGATCTGGTTGATCATCTTGCCCTTCGGGCCAATGACCTCCCCGATCTTGTCGACGGGCACGCGCACCGTGATGATGCGCGGGGCGAACTCGCTCATCTCATCGGGCTCGGAGATGGCCTGGGCCATCACGTCGAGGATGTGCAGACGGGCGTCCTTGGCTTGCGCAAGTGCGCCAACGAGCACCGAGGCCGGGAGCCCGTCGAGCTTGGTGTCGAGC